>CAYOPA010000482.1:0-4041 GCA_964405625.1 uncultured Bryobacterales bacterium | reverse complement strand
GTCATGGTCGTGTTGGACTCGGACCACTCCCGCGAGCACGTGCTCAAGGAGATGAAGATTTATGGCGAAATGGTTTCCGTGGGGCAGTATATGGTCGTGGAGGACACGCATCTGAACGGCAACCCGGTTCAACTGGGAGCCGGCGACCCGATGGCCGCCGTCCTGGAGTTTCTCGCTGAAGACGATCGGTTTGAACCGGACTTCGCGCGCGAAAAATACGGCTTTACGCTGAACCCGCGGGGCTGGTTGCGGCGCGTGCGGTAGCGGAGATTCACCAACCGCTACCAGCCCACCGGCTGCCCCTGGTTCTGCTCATCCAGCCAAGACTGCAACGGCTTGAAATAATCCAAAATCGCCGTTGCATCCATGTCGCGGCGGCCATCGATCGCCTCCAACGCATCGGGCCAGGGTCGGCTCTGGCCCATCTTCAGCATGGCGTCGAGCTTGGCGCCGGCTTCCTTGCTGTCGTAGATCGAGCAGCGGTGCAGGTCGTCCTCGCAGCCGGCGGCCTGGGCCAGCCCGCGATGGAACTGGAACTGCAAAATGTGCGCCAAAAAGTAGCGCGTGTAGGGCACGTTAGCCGGCACGTGGTACTTGGCGCCGGGGTCGAAGTCCTGCTCCGAGCGCTCGATCGGCGCCGCGATTCCCTGGTACTTCGTGCGTAGCTCCCACCACGCCGCGTTGAGCCGCTCCGGCGGGATCTCACCCGAAAAGACCTTCCAGCGCCATTGATCAATCAACAGCCCGAACGGCAGGAACGCCACCTTTTCCAGCGCCCGGCCCATCAGCAGGCCGATGTCCTTGGACGGATCGCTGGGCTTGTTCAAAAACCCGAGCTTCACCAGATACTCCGGCGTGATCGACAGCGCGATCGCATCGCCCACGGCCTCATGGAAGCCGTCGTTGGCCGAGCCCTTGAACATAAACGGGAGCTGGTTGTAAGCCCGCTGGTAGTAGTTGTGGCCCAGCTCGTGGTGGATCGTCGAAAAATCCTCGGCGTTGGCCTCGATGCACATCTTGATGCGCAGGTCGTCGACGCCGTCCACGTTCCAGGCCGAGGCGTGGCAGACCACGTCGCGGTCCGTGGGGCGGGTAAACAGCGAGCGCTCCCAAAACGTCTCAGGCAGCGGCGCAAAGCCCAGCGAGCTGAAGAACGACTCGCCATAGCGGACCATCTGCTTGGCGTCCGTCTTGCGGCCCTGGAGGATCTTGGTCAAGTCGTAGCCGGGATCGGCGTCCCTGGGAGCGACCAGCGGGTAGACGTTCTCCCACGACTGCGACCACATGTTACCTAGCAGGGGCGCCGGAATCGGGCCGTCGGCCGGAACCGCGTCCGCTCCGTACTGTTTGCGAAGCTGCGTGCGCACATAGGCGTGCAGCGCAACGTATAGCGGCTTGACCTGCTCCCATAGCCGGTCGAGCTCGGCGGCGAAATCGTCCGGCTCCATGTCGTAGCCCGAGCGCCACAGCGCGCCGGTGTCGGCGAAGCCCAGCTCGCGCGCGCCCTGGTTCGACAGCTCGATAAAGCGCTGGTAGTCCTTGCGCATCGGCGGCGAGACGCGCCGCCAGCCCTGCCACACATCGAGCATCTCGGCCGGATCGCGGCTTTCGGCCAGGATGCGGATCATCTCCGTGTCGGTCAGGCATTTGCCCTTGTGCTTGCCCGAATCCGGACAATACTCGCCCTTGCCGTAGGTCGCCTGCATGCCGGTGACGAGGTTCGCCAGCTCCTTGCTCAGCGCCGGATCGGCGGGCGTCGGCATCGGGATGGAAAGCTTCAGAATCTTCAATTGCCGGGCCGTCTCCTCGGGCAGATCGAGGCCGTCGAAGCGCACCGCCTCCTTGGCGAGCTCTGTATGCCGGGCGTAGGCTTTCTCGGTGAGCTTGGCGGTCAGGACCTCGGAGTCGTGGACAATATAGGTCGATTGCAGCCAGGCGGCCCGCTCGGCGTCGATGTAAAGCTCTTCGAGCTCGGCCGAGGCCGCTTCCAGGAACGACTGGGCCTCTTGCGCGGTCGGTTTGGGGTCGCCGCCGCATCCGGCGGTCCAGAAAGCAAGGAAAACGGCGAGTAAGGACGCAGAGCGCATCATGGCCATAGGCTAATCGATCGAACGCCCATCCGCACCGCCCGCCGGCGAATTCGTTGTAAGCTCGGACTTTAATCCATGCAAACCGCCATCATCGGCCTGCCGCAGGTCGGCAAGACCTCACTGTTCACGATTTTGACCGGCGTCGCCAGCGAAGGACGCGTCGGCTCGACCAAGGCCCAGATCGGCGTCTCGAAGGTTCCCGACAAGCGTCTGGACGCTCTGGCCGAGATCTTCCAGCCGCCCAAGATCACCTACGCGACCGTCGAGTATGTCGATATGCCGGCGCTCTCCAAGGAAGCGCTCCAGGAGCCCAGCTACTTCGCCAGCCTGCGCGCCGTCGACGCCTTCGCCCACGTGCTGCGGCTGTTTGACGACGACACGGTGATGCACGTCGAGGGCGACATCGACCCCTACCGCGACTGGCAGGCCATCGAAGCCGAGCTGATCCTCGCCGACATGCAGGTCGTCGAAAAGCGCCTGGAGCGCGTGGAAAAAGACCTCAAAAAGCTGAAGAATCCCGACCTGCCGCGCGAGAAAGAGCTGCTCGAAAAGTGCCGCGACATGCTCGAAGAGGAGATCCCGCTGCGGGCGCTGGAGCTCGACGACGAGGACGCCAAGCGCCTGCGCGGCTTCCAGTTTCTGTCGGAAAAGCCGATGCTGCTGGTGCTGAACCTGGGCGAGGACCAAGCATCCGAGCTGACCGCCATCGAGCAGCGCTACCGCGAAGAGTGGCTCGTCAACAAGCCCAAGGTCGCCGTCACGGCCGTCTGCGGCGGCATTGAGGCCGAGCTGGCGCAATTGCCCGCCGAGGACCAGGCGACGTTCCTGTCCGACTACGGCTTACAGGAGCCTGGACTGGACCGCCTGATCCAGGCGACGTACGATCTGTTGGGCCTGATGTCGTTCCTCACCGCCGGCGAAACCGAGGTGCGCGCCTGGACCATCCCCAAGCAGACCCGCGCCGCCAAGGCAGCCGGCGCCATCCACACCGATTTCGAGAAAAAGTTCATCCGCGCCGAGACAATCCCCTGGCAAACGCTGGTCGATCTGGGGGGCTACGCCGGCGCCAAGGACAAAGGCGTGCTACGCCTGGAGGGCCGCGACTACATCGTCCAGGACGGCGATGTGCTCGTGATTCGTCACAGTTGAGCCGCCGCGGAGCGATTCAACGTAACCATGCGGGCCCATTTGCCATACTAATAGGGTAGAGGGCGGCGCATATGGTCATTTACCGCGAATCAGGAGTTGAGCTGGTCCAAGCCCGGGGCGAAGAGGGGCGATTCCAATACATGGGCGACAGCATGCGTCTAGGCGCATTTGCTGAGGGCGAATCCTGGTACATCGGCGTCCACCGTACCAACGGCGGGCTGGTGGCCCGGCTGAGCCTGGAAGACGCACGCACGCTGAAGGAAGCCAAGGACATGCTCAAGTACGGCTTCTTCTTGCAGATTGCCGACAACATCGAGATCATCCGGCAGCTTGAGCAGCTGGGGATGATCTCGGCGCCGGCGCTCGCAGAGCTCAACCGGAACTAGCGTCTCGCGGCGCGTGCGGACATCCGCCCGCCCCTACACGCCCAGTTTTTCCGGCCCCCAGATCGTTTTGTGCAGTTGGTGGCCGAAGCGCACCCCTTCCAACCCGTCCTCAATCATCCAGCCCGCCAGCGCCTGCAAGTCCGTCTCGCCGTGCACCGGCGAGAAAAACACCGCCGCAAACCGTTCCGTCAGACGGTGCTCGCGTGTGAAGTCGCGGGCGAACTCGTAATCCTTTCGTGACGAAAGCACCAGCTTGAGCTGGTCGTGCGGCGCCATCACGGCCAGGTTTTCGATCGCAAACGTGTCCGGCTCGCCCGAATCCGGGGACTTCACGTCCACGATCTTGACCACCTCGCGCGGCACGGCGTCCAACCGCCGCTCGCCGCTGGTTTCGAGCAGCGCCTCGTACCCCTCGT
>CAYOPA010000481.1:487-4066 GCA_964405625.1 uncultured Bryobacterales bacterium | reverse complement strand
CCGCCAGTCGCCCGCCCGCACCGCCGAATGCGGCGTGGAGCCGCCGCTGTGATAGTGCGGATAGTGCCAATACAGCGCCTCGCGGTCCAACTGCGCCGTCGGGTCGCGCAGGAGCGGAACCAGGCTCAGGCCGTCCACCTCGGCGTTGTGCGCCGGATCGCCCGCCACGCCGGCCATCTCCAGAATGGTGGGGTAGAAATCGACCGTGATGACCGGCTCGAGAGATGCCGAGCCTGGCTGCGTGACGCCAGGCCAGTGGATGGCCGTCGGCGTCCGCACGCCGCCTTCGTAGGCCGATCCCTTGCCCGCCCGCAGCGGCGCGTTCTCCGTCGGTCGGCCCCCGGCGGGAGCATGGACCGGGCCGTTGTCCAGCCCGCCGTTGTCTCCGGCGAGCACGATCACCGTATTGTCGGCCAGACCGAGCTCATCGAGCTTGCGCCGAACCTGCCCGATGCTGTCATCCAGGCTGGCCAGCATGCCCGCGTAGGCGGCGTCGGTGTGCCGCATGCCGTCCTTCACCAGCGGCCGGAAGCGGGCTTCGAGCTCGGGCTTGGCTTCAATCGGCGTGTGGACCGTGTAGTACGGGAAGTAGAGCAGGAACGGCTCGTCGCGCCACTGCTCCATGATTTTGAGCGCCTCGGCGGTGAGGACCTCGGTGAGGTAGTCGCCCTCCTTGCCCGGCGGCAGCGGGCCCATCACGCGCGGTGAGCCCTCCTTGGAGTAGGGATACCAGTACGTCGCCGGGGCGCCCCACTCGTTGCCGCCGACGTTGACCTCAAAGCCGTGTTTTTCAGGACGGTAGTCGTCCTCGTCCGGCTCGCCGGTCGGCTCCAGATGCCATTTGCCGACGATCGCGGTGCGGTAGCCGGCGCCTTGCAGGGCCTCGGCGAGCGAAGTGTGCCGGTGCTCCAACTTCATCGTCCAGTCCGGCACGCTCAGCGGCGCATGGGGGCGCTGGTGACCGCGAATAAAGTCGGTGACGTTGGTGCGCCCGGGATACTTGCCGGTCATCATCGCCGCGCGCGTGGGCGAGCAGACCGTGCAGGCCGCGTAACCGTTGCTAAAGCGCATGCCCTGGCCGATCAGGGCGTCGATGTTCGGCGTCTGGTAGAGATCGCTGCCCAGGCAGCCGGCGTCCGCCCAGCCCCAGTCGTCCACCAACAGCACGACGAAGTTCGGCGGCCGGGCCGGCTCCTCGGCGCCGCATGAAAGGGTCAGGCAAACGAAAACGAAGAGAGCAGCGCGGACGGCCATATCGCCGCCATTGTACACGCGCCCGTTGTGGCGCGCGCGTCCACGCGAGCCGCGTCGTCGCGTGTCGACGACGCGGCTCCCTAAAACACCGCCTTCAACCCAGTCTCCGCGCGCCCAGCGCCCAAACCCTCAAAAGTCCGCCACAGCCCTCGCTCCGGGTCGCCCACTCGCAGCGTATAGGTCCCCCATTCGCGAAACACCTTCGGCCGAAAGCTGTTTCCCTGAATCCGCAAGGTGTAGACGATCTCGCCGGAGACTTCGTCGATCACCTGTACCACCGGGTTGTCCAGCCCTTCGGCCGTCACAGTCGGCAGCCACGCGACCGGCTTGCGGCCGTCGTTGTCGAGCTGGTGGATCGTCAGCGGCCAGCCCTCGAACTGCTCGCGCGTGAGCAGCTTCCAGCACTCCATCTTGATCTTTCGTGTCGCCCTGTCAAAGCGGATCAGCCCATAGCCCGAGGACTTGTCGTGCAGCTTCTCCAGCGGCGTCTCGCGCTGCTCAGCCTGGTCAATCGGGTTGGCGACAGCGTAAATCGTCATGCGGTTGCCCAGCCCGTCAAAGCGATCCCCGGCGTACTCCGGAGCGCCCTCAGGTCGATTTTCCGCGGGCTCCTCGGGCTCGTACGAGCGGGGGTAACCGGCCGCGATCGAGGGTACGCAGAACGAGTAGCCCGCGTCGCCGAACTCCTCAATTCCGTGATGGATGATCGACGGCAGGTGCTGGTCGCCGCCGATCATGAAAGTCAGCCCCTTGCGCAGCTCATGCAGCGCGCGGTTGCGGCCCGATTGCGGCCAGCCGTTGGAGTCCAGATCAGCCGGCAGGCGCATCATCTCCGCGCCGTGCGTGGTGGCGGCGTTGGCGAAGATCGTCTGCGTCAGCGAAGCCTTGAAGTCGGCGCCCGTCCAATTTGAAGTCCAGTCGCGCACGAAGGCGAGCTGGCGTTCCCCCAGCAGCTCGGCGCCGGGGACGTCGAACGCTTCGCGGTCAAAATCAGGGTCGGTGACGTGGTCGGCGCGCCCGCCGGTGGACGGCGTCAAGCCCTTGGGGCCGGACTTGAATTTGCGGTCCTCGAGGATGGCGAAGCTCACCCGGCCGTAGAGCAGCTCGGAGTAGTAGACGCCGATGCCCTGCTCGACCGGCGTCGCATCGTAGGGGTCCGGCAGGTGGCTGGTCTGCGTCCGCTGCACGGCGTTCACCCACTCGGCCGCCATGGCGTAGCCGCCGGCGTCATGCTCGGCCATTGTCGTCTTGCGGCCCCCGGCGCCCCAGATGTTGCCCTGGTAAACATCGTGGTCGTCGGGCATGTGGACGGTGACGCGGTCGCGCATCAGGTCGCCGAACGCCCAGCCCAGCAGCCACCACTTGCGCAGGTAGTCCAGCGCGGCCGTCTCCACGGGCAGCCGCTCAATGCCGAAGCCGGCCACGTCTTCGTAAATCTGATCGCCGGAAAAGAACAGCACGTCCGGGTTGTCTTCGGCGACGTTGCGGGCGATCTCGCGGTTGGGGAAGCCGGTGTCCTTATTGCCGGTGAAGGCCGCCACGGTGATCTCGTTCTTGTCGACCGGGTCGCGCCGCACCTCGCCCTCCCAATGCTGTTCGGCGCCCTGAAAACCGTAGACGACGCGATAAGGGACGTCCTTGGTCGAGTCCCAATCCTCAATACGGAAAGTGGCGGTGCGGGCCAGCGTGTGGATCGGCTCCTCGTCGATGGTCTCCCAGGCGTTTTGGGTGTTGCGGGTTTGCAGGCGGATGGTCGGCGCATCGGCGGCGCCCAGCGGCGGCAACTGCACGGTCATCTTCATCACGTTCCGGGTGAGCGTGTGCTGCGCCCACAAGATGGGTCCCCAGGCGCGCTCGGGGTGAGAGACGACCTTTTCGCCCGACAGCCGCAGGTCACGGAACCAGAAGCCGACATCGCCGCCGCGTTGGCCGCCGGGACCGTAGCTGTTCTGGTCGCCGGGCCGCAGGTCGGGCGTGTGCTCGCTGACGATGGCGACGCCGCCGGTAAGATCCCGCGCCGGCACGGGGTCGGCCGAGACCGCCCGGCTGATGCGCCGTCCCGAGGCCGGGTCATGCAGCGCGGCCGCCAGTAGATAGCCGCCCTCGGAGGACGCCGCCGTCACCCGCAGCTCCACGTCGTCCAGCGGGGCGCCGGCGTCTCGCAGGCGCTGCGCGGCCAGCGCCTGCTCGTCGCCCACAAACGGCTTGCCCGAAGCCGTCACGCCCACGTTCAACCCGCGGCCGCGAATGGCCCAAGAGCGGTAGTCGTCAATCGGCCCCTTGACGCCCAGCCGAAAACCGGCCCAGCCAGGGCTGGTGGAGCCG
>CAYOPA010000481.1:0-477 GCA_964405625.1 uncultured Bryobacterales bacterium | reverse complement strand
CGTCCCGCAGCTTGCCCAGCCGCACCCGGATCTCAAAGCCGCCGTTGTCGGCGCCCAGCGAGTGCGTCAGTAGGAAAACGTTGCGGTTGCCGCCCGACACGATGTTCTCCATGCGGCCGTCGCGCAGACGCCAGTCTTGGAGCGGGTTCGCCCAAAACTCCGGGCCGATCCAGACGCGCTCGTGGCTGGAAAGCTCGATCGTCGCCTCGACTGCGGGTAGCGAGTTGGGAAGAGTGAGCGATACAACGCCCAGCAGGGTCAGGAGGCTGAAACGGGTCATCGTTCGCACCGTAGCACGGCTCGCGGCTCGTGGAATTGGTCAGCGGCGGCGCGCTTACTTGGCGTCCTTGCGGCCCAGAGCCAGTTGCAGCTTCTCGCCCAACAGGCCCGTTGACGGCAGCGGCGGCGGGGGCGGCGGAGCCGTCCAGTCGGCGTCGTTGTTCGGCTGAGACGCCGGGGCAGGAGCCGAACAACGAC
>CAYOPA010000480.1:0-4077 GCA_964405625.1 uncultured Bryobacterales bacterium | reverse complement strand
TTAGCGGCGAGCGTTTAGTCCGCAAGTCCCACCCGCGTCAACCACTTAGCCAGCAACGCTAAGGCCAATCGCCGACAAAGCCGAAAGAAGAGTATAGCCCACTCTGGTAGCTAGAGGTGTCGGTTTGCTCGTGCGCCGAGGAGATATCTTTGCCAAATTCTGATCCGCCCGTCGATGTTGCCGCGCTGCTGGACCGCAGCGGCCTCGGCACGGGTACTTACAAGACGTTCTCCGAGGCCGACGCACCGAGATCCGAGCGCCGGCCGGCTGTGCGCGCTGACGAGGCGCCGGTCTCGCCGGCCGCGGATGAGCGCGATTTGGAACGCGTGAAAACAGGCGTCGCCCGCGCCGACCAGCGGTCACGCGTTACCCCGACGCGTCCAACCCCAGTTATGGACACGGCGTCGCGGCTGCTGGCCCGAGCGGTGGAAGAGGATCCGACCGAGCCCGCGGCGGCGGATTGGACTACCGCCCCGGCGAACCACAGTCTGGCGTTGTCCGGGGTGGGCGGAGGCAGCGGCGTCACAACGATTCTGGCGAACGCCGCTGCCGCTCTGGCGGCCCGCGGAGAGAGGGTCGTGGTCGCACAGCAAGCGCCTTCGCTGTTGCCCTTCTATTTCGGCGCTCAAGGCTTCCGCAGCGCGCCGACGTCGTTCGCGCCGCCCCGCGGCAGCGAGGCCGGTCCGGTTCATCTGGTGACGGGCTCGTCGGCTGACGGCGGCGACGCCTGGCTGCTGGCGGGCTTGACCGAGATTGGCCGCGACGTTGATAGGTTGCTGCTGCATGCCGGACGAGACTTGTCAGTGGAGGCGAGGCGCTGGTCTTGCCGGACGATGGCCGTGGCGCTGCTGTTGACGCCAGAGCCGGCGTCATTGCTGCGGCTGGCGACCGCCCTTGAGGGCTTGCGCCGGACGGCCGCCGAGCCGGTAAGGCCGTTGATGCTGCTGAACCGCTTTGAACCCTCCAACGATCTCCACGTCGAGGTCCGTAGGCAGCTCTCGCAGCGGTTCGGCGAGCTGCTGTTGCCGTTTGTGATCGAAAGCGACGACGCCTTTCCGCGCTGCTTGGCCGCCGGCGGCCCCGTGACGGAGCTGGAGCCGGAATCGCGGGCGGCCGAAGGCATTGAGACGCTGGTCGAGTGGATTCGCAATTACCACATCGGCCCGGAGCTCGACTAAATGGCTGCTGCATCCCAAGCAAATCCATCGCTTGCTGGGCTTGGCCGGCGCGGCCCGTCCCAGCCATCCCGCCTGACGGCGTTGTGGCAGACCCTGGTCGTGCTGGCCGCATTGGGCGGCTTGGCGACGCTGGCCGCTTTCCCGATGGAGTGGAGCGACCAGGCGATCTTGGGCGGGGCCATGTGCGCCCTGGCTTGGTTTGTTAACCGGTTGTTCCAGTCGCGTACCGCGACATTGACCTTGGTCGGAGTGTCGCTGTTTACCACGGTGCGCTACCTGTGGTGGCGCTTTTCCGAGACCTATAGCTACTTGAGCTACAACTGGGGCCGCGAGGGCTGGGGCGACTTGGTCTTTGTGTTCGTGCTCCTTGGGGCCGAGAGCTATGCGTTCGTGATCTTGACGCTGGGCTACTTGCAGTCGGCGCAGCCGCTGGACCGCAAGCCCGAGCCCCTGCCTGACGACCCCGACACGTGGCCCACGGTCGACATCTTCATCCCGACTTACAACGAGCCGCTGGCCGTGCTCAAGCCGACGGTGCTGGCTGCCAAGCATGTGGACTGGCCGCGCGACAAGGTTCGCGTGTGGGTGCTCGACGACGGCTGTCGCGACGAGATTCGCGACTTTGCCGCCCGCTGCGGCGTGGAGTACGTGGGCCGCGCTGACAGCCGCTTCGCCAAGGCCGGCAACCTCAACAACACCATGCGCAACAGCGATGGCGAGCTGATCGCGATCTTTGATTGCGATCACGTGCCGACGCGCTCGTTCCTGCAAGTCACGGTCGGCGCTTTCGTGCGCGACCCGAAGCTGAGCATGTTGCAGACGCCGCACCACTTCTATACGCCGGACCCGATTGAGCGCAATTTGGGCGTGTTTCGCGAGATTCCCAACGAAGGCGCGCTGTTCTACGGCGTCGTGCAGAAGGGCAACGATTTCTGGAACGCGACCTCGTTTGCCGGCTCCTGCGCGGTGCTGCGGCGCTCGGCGCTTGAGGAGATCGGGGGCATCGCCGTGGAGACCGTCACCGAAGACGCACACACCTCCCTGCGGCTCCAGAAGCTCGGCTGGAACACGGCTTATCTTGATATTCCCCAGGCGGCCGGGCTGGCGACATTTACGCTGCGCGACCACGTCAACCAGCGAATCCGCTGGGCGCGCGGGCTGACGCAGATTTTGCGGATCGAGAAGCCGTTGCGCTCGCGCGATCTGAAGTGGCCGCAGCGGCTGTGCTACTTCAACAGCTCGGTTCACTTTCTCTACGCGCTGCCGCGGCTGATCTTTCTGACCGCCCCGCTGGGATTTCTGATCCTGGAGCTGTCGAACTTTTACGGCTATGTGCTCGCCATTCTGGCCTACGCCTTGCCGCACCTCTTCTTGGCGAACGTGGCGAACGCGCGGCTGCAAGGGCGCTTCCGCAATCCGTTCTGGAACGAGATTTTCGAGACGGCGCTGGCGCCGTTCATTCTGATTCCCACCACGTTGGCGCTGATCAGCCCGCGCAAGGGGCTGTTCAACGTGACGCCGAAGAGCGTCAGCCGAACGGCGCGGCGCTACGACTGGTTGATGGCCGCACCGTTCCTGGCGCTGGCGGGGTTGAACCTGGCCGGGATTGGGCTGGGCGTCCAGCGGCTAATGTCCGGCGACGGCGAGGTTGGCACGCTGGCGATCAATATCGCCTGGGCGCTTTACTCCTCGATGATTCTCGGCGTGGCGCTGGCCGTGGCCGAGGAGCCCGGCGAGGTGCGCGGCGAGTCGCGCATTCCGGTGCGGGCGGCGGCCTTCCTGGTATTGCCCGACGGGCGGCGAGTGGAGGCTTCGACCGAGGACATCTCCTACCGCGGCGTCCGCCTGGAGACGCCCGACGCCGTCGCCATCAAGCTTCACGACCAGATCACGGTCGGCTTCGATGTCTTCGGCAAGGAAGCTCGGATCGCCGGCCGCGTGGTGTGGAAAGCGAAATGGACGGTCCAAGTGCGTTTCGCCAACCTGACGCTTCCCCAGGAGGAGGCGCTGACGCGGCTGATCTTCAGCCGGGCCGACGCCTGGGTGCGCTGGAATGACTCCTACCCCGAGCGCTACGGCGCGTTCCGGAGTATGGGGCGCATACTTGGGCTTTCGCTGGTTGGATACGGTCGGGCGATCCGGGCGCTGTTTCGGATGACGCCGGGGTCGCGTCCGGACCCGTTGACCGAGACCGGGGCGGCGAGCCGGCAGGTGGCGACGCCGCTGCTGGCTTGGATCGCTTTAGGGGGACTGCTGGCGGCCGCTCCGCTGTCGGCGCAGCCCGCGACCGAGCCCGCGGCGGCGCCCGCGCCGTTCAGCGAGACGCATCTGTTCAGCGACTTCGGGCTGCGCCAGCCGATTGTTTTGCAAGGGCTGGAGGCGCGCGAGGGATTTCGGTTTTGGTCGCCGCTGACCAAGGTTGTCAATCAAGCTTCCCTGGAGCTCCACTACCAAGCCTCAACCGCGCTGGCGGCGAGCAAGTCCAGGCTGCTGGTGCTGCTCAATGATGAAGAGGTGGCGGCGGCTCCGCTCAATGCCGCCGAGGCCGGCGGCTTCCCGCGCATTGAGCTCCCGGCGGATCTGCTGGTGGGTGAAAACGAGCTCTCGTTTGCGATCGACGCTCGTTGCGAGCCGAGTTGCGGCGACGGCTCGGAGGCCGGCGCGGTCTGGGTGCGCGTGGAACGCACCTCGTTGCTGCGGTTGGAGGGCGAGCGGCTGCCGGTGGCTTTGGAGCTGCGGCTGTTGCCGATGCCGTTTCTGGACCTGTCGCTGCACCGCGCTCCGCTGATCGGGATTGTGACCAGCGCCGACGCAGACAGCGGCGCGCACGAAGCGGCCGGTATCGCGGCTTCCTGGCTGGGGGAGCTCTCCGACCATCGCGGGGAGCGCTTCCATGCTC
>CAYOPA010000479.1:0-4085 GCA_964405625.1 uncultured Bryobacterales bacterium | reverse complement strand
CTTTCGATGGTAAGTTGTCCCTCCTTCAACGGCCTCGTTTTCCGCCCGCACTCCATTATGTGAGCGCTTATGGGGCGTGAGCCCTGGGACAGAGGGGGCCGCGGCGCTTCCATTTCCCCGGGCTCACGCCCGGGGCTATTGACTGCGCCGACGCTCCCCCGCGAGATTAGGCTCGTTGTGGCATCGCTGCAAGGCTTGGGCCTTGTGTACGAATTTAAGAGACAGGACACTAGACGCGGCTCCGCCCGCTTACCGCAGCTCGCGCAGCATACCTTCCATGCCGTTCTTCAAGCGGTTGTCCGCGGTCCAGCCCGGCAGGTCGTCCAGCTTAACGGCGGCAATCGCCTCGTCGCGAGTCTTGCCGGCGCGGCTGAGCTCGCTCACGCGGTTGCGGTACGTCTCGAAGTCGTCCTTCCAGCGCACCACGTCTTCGCGCGTGCTCACCGGGCCGTGACCGGGAATGACGATGTCGAACTCAAGCTGCAGGACGGCGTTAAGCGTGTCGTCCCACTCCAGCGCCGAGCCGCCGTTGGGGTAATCCACGAACGGCGCCGAGGTGAGGAACAGGTCGCCGGTGTGGATGGCCCGGAGCTTGGGGTAATAGAGCACCACGTCGCCGTCGGTGTGACCGCGGCCGAAGTAGAGCATCCGGATCTCCTCGCCGCCCACGTGGACGTTTAGCTGCTCGGCGAAGGTGATCGCCTGAACCCCGGGTTGCGAGCCGCGAATCATATTGGCGCGTGCGTTTTCGTGAGCGATCAGCTCAACGCCCTCGTTGCGCAGCAGCGCGTTGCCGCCGGTGTGGTCGCCGTGGTGGTGGGTGTTGAGCACGAAGCGCAGCGGCTTGTCGCTGAGGGAGCGCACCTTGGCCAAAATTTCGGGGACGTTGCGGTCGAACTTGTCGTCGCCGATGACGATGCCTTCATCGGTGACCAGCACGCTGACATTGCCGCCGGCGCCGATGATGGTATGCAGCGGCCCGCGCACGTGCTGCAGCTCCAGGGGCTCCGGAGCGGGGCCTTGCGTGCGGGCGACCCAGAGGCCGCAAACGGCGACCGCAACGGCCGCCGACCGGATCAGGAACGCGCTTTTTACCATACGGTCTTCGATGATATACTGAAATCGCAGTGGGCCGGTAGCTCAGCTGGGAGAGCGCAGCGTTCGCAACGCTGAGGTCAGGGGTTCGAGCCCCCTTCGGTCCACCAAATCTTCCTTTTCAATCGAGTTGCTGGTGTAGGGGCGGCTGGGAGGTAGGACAGGCATGTCCGCCCGGCGCTGCATTTGGTGGCGACGGACATTCCTGTTTCGTCGGCTGGAGCTTCTCTTTAGGGCGTGGCGGCTGGAGCGGCCGGGGCCTCCGCCGACGCTGCCAGTGAGCTTCGCACCGCCGCGGCCAGTTCCCCGCCGGTATATGGTCGCTTAAGCAAGGCTGAGCCCGGCTCGGACCAGGCTTCAAAAATCTTCTCCGAGGTCACCAGCAGCGGGAGCTCGGGCCGCAGCTCGCGCGCCTCGGCGATCAGCCGTCCGCCGCCGCCGTCAGGCAGCCGCAGCGCCAGCACGGCAAGGCTGAGCCCCGCCGCTTCCTCCCGCAGCAGCTCAATTCCTTCGGCCTGCGTGGCGGCGGCTAGAATTGTGTGGCCCGCCGACTCCAGCGCTATCGCCGCGTTCTTGGCCAGTAGCGCGTCCGGTTCCACCAGCAGCACCCGGCCGCCCCGAGCAGCCGTAGGGTGATCGTCGGCGTCGTCGTAGCGCGGCAGCAGCAACCGGAATGTCGTGCCCATGCCGGGCCTACTCTCCACCTCCAACCCGCCGCGATGTCGCTTGACGATGCCGTAGGCGGTCGCCAGCCCCAAGCCCGTCCCTTTGCCTACGGGCTTAGTGGTGAAGAACGGCTCAAAGATGCGGTCTCGGATCGACTCGTCAATGCCGCTGCCGTTGTCCCAAACCTCAATCTCCACATAGCGGCTGCCGGCGGCCCAACCGCGCGAGCTGCGTTCCGTGCTAGTAAGCTCGCGGTTGCGCGCCGAGACTTCGATGACGCCTTCGTCGGGCAGCGCATCACGGGCGTTCACCAGCAGGTTCATCACAACTTGGGCGATCTGCGTCTCGTCCGCCGCGGTCAACCAGAGATCTTCATCCACGGAGCAGCGCAGCTCCAGGCGGCTCTCCACGCCCATTTGGAAGAGCTGGACCACCTCTTCGAGGCGCTTGGCGAGGTTCACCGGCGTCAGCGAGCAGGCGCTGCGTCGGCTGAAGCGCAGTAGCTGCTGGGTCAGCTCGGCGGCGCGCTCGGCCGCCTGCACGCCGTCCCTGAGGCCCTTGGCGGCCGGGTGCGACGGGCCGACCTGAAATTGCAGTAACGCCAGGTTGCCCAGGATGGCCGTCAGCAGGTTGTTGAAGTCGTGCGCGATTCCGCCGGCCAGCGAGCCGACGGCCTCCATCTTCTGCGCCTGCGCCAGCTCCTGCTCCAACAGCAGACGGCGGGTGATGTCGTGTCCCATCGAGGCGACGCCGACCACGTTGCCGCTTTCGTCAAGCAGCGCCGTGTGGAACCACTCCACGTCCACGGTTGTATCGTTGCGGTTGCGATGGCGACATTGCGAGCTGCGCGGACCCTGCCCGTCGCACACCTGGGCCCAGGCCGCCGTCATCTCGTCGTCGCGCGTCAGCGCCAGCAGGTCGGCGTAGCTGTTGCCGGCCGCCTCCGGCTCGCTCCAGCCAAAAATCTTTTCGGCGGTCGAGTTCCACTCCGCCACGCGAAAGTCCAGGTCCCACATCACGCACGCCAGCGGCATCTCCCGGAACAGAAACTCCAGCCGCTCGGCCAGCACGCGCCCGGAGCTCTCGGCCCGTCTTTGCTGGGAGATATCCCGAAACGCAGCGAGCCAGCCTAGTCGCAGGCCGCCGGACTCGATCGGGCGCAGGGCGCAGACCACGGATACGGTGGAGCCGTCGTCGCGCTCGAGCTTCCATTCCAACGACTCCGCAATTTGTCCGTCCGCCACGGCCGCCCGCACGGCGGCGGTGAAGGACCGTCCCGCCTCCTCGCCGAGCAGCTCGGCGGCTTGCATCGACTGGACGCGGCGGCTGGGGCGCCCCAACATCTCCCACAACCGCCGGTTGGCGTAGCTGGGCCGTCCCTCGAGGTCCAGCGCCAGCAGGCCCTCTTCGATCGGTTCGAGCACGGCCACGCTCCAGGCCAGCCGCCGACGGGTTTCGTCAAGCTCCGCTTGCAACTTCTCGCGCCGGTGGCGCTGGCGGGCGCTCCAAACTAGCAGCGCCACGCCCATCAGCAGAATCGCCACGCCCAGCATCAAGGGCGGGGGAAAGCCGTAAGCGGCGACCACCCAGGCGGCGGCGATCAGCGCAACCTCGGAGCCTCTTTGTATCCAGCGGACGGCCATGAGCGCGGGCGGTTATCCCACGGTTGTCTTATCGGCGGATCAGGCTATTTTCGTAGTAGGGGGGCCGCGCCAAGCCAGCAGCGTAAAGAAAGCCAAGCTGACGGCGATGCCCGCCAAACCCGGCGAGATCGCTCCGAAGCCCTGGCCCATCGTCGCTGCGTGAACCGCCAAAGCGGCCGGTACGCCTGCTGCGATCGACGCCAGCGCCGCCGCGCTCGTCGGTCGGCGCCAGAACAGCCCGCCCAGCAGCGGCGCGAACAGCGTCACCGTCAGAAGGCTGTAGAAGATCACCAGGGCCGCGATGATCGAATCCAACCATACGGCCAGACCCACGCCCAAAGCCCCGGCGACGACCGCGGCGATGCGGCCCGTGCGCAGGAGCCGCGCGTCGGACATCCCGTTGGGGAAGATCACCGGCCCCAGGTCGCGGGCCACCGAGGTGGAGATCATGAACAGCACCGCGTCCGCCGAGCTGATCTCCGCCGAAAAGATCGCCGCCAGCATCAGCCCGCCCAGCCAGACCGGCAGCCCGTGCGCCAGCAAGTAAGGTAGCGCCTGTCCGCTCGCCTCCAGAGCAGGCCAGCGCACAAAGGCGATCATGCCCAGAAGGGCGGGGAAGAACGAGTAGACCAGCAGGCAGGCCCCTTGCAGTCCGACCGCCGTGCGTACGGTCCGCTCATC
>CAYOPA010000478.1:586-4085 GCA_964405625.1 uncultured Bryobacterales bacterium | reverse complement strand
TCGCCGTCGTGGTGCCCGGCCAGCACCGGACATCCTACAAAGGCGAGGTCGCCGTGGATGACGGACAGCTCCACCGGCTCAACTTTCCTGTCCTCCTTGTGGACGAACGAGTAGCCGACGGCCGCCGCTTGCAGCTCAAGCTCGTCCGGATAAGCCTCAATCGTCTCCTCGGTCAGCTCAAAGAGCGCTTCTTCGCCGGCTCGGGAAACGGCGGGCCGGGTGCGGGACAGGAGATTGGTCTCGCCTTTCGCCAACAGCTCGTCGATGGCGGTGAAGGCCGGTTTGTGGCCGGCCATTTTGCCGTGCTCGGCGTCCATGTACCAGGGCTTGAGCTCATCCGGCACGCCCCCTTTCCAAGGCACGCTGCCGTCTCCTTCGCGAGTGGCCAGAAAGCGCAGACGGCCGCGATTGTCGATCTCGACGCCCGCCGGCGTCTCGTTCGCCAGCCCCGCCACGTAAAGCATCGTATTGGGGTCGGGAGCCGTGTCTCGCAGCAGCTTCCGAACGTCGCGGGCCCGGCTCAGATCGGAGCCATTGGGCGCCGGCCAGCCTTTGTTCACCGCGGCGGCGAGCTTCTTCCATGTCGCCCCCTGGAAGTACTCGTCCAAACTGTCTCGGTTCTCCAGATGGTCCGGCAAAAGCTCCAAAATGCCGGGGAAGCGCGAGACGATCTCGACCATCTCGCGGCGGTTGTTCGACAGATCCACCAGAGAGAGCAGCCGCAACATCTTGTCGCGGCCTAGCAAGACCCTTGCGATCGCGAACGAGCCGGCGTTGGGCGTGCCGAGCATGATCAGCCGGCAGCCCTTGCGTTCACGGAAAAGCTTCCACAGCTCCTCGTCCTGGGCGAACATCGTGCGCGCCAGCAGGCCGCCCAGCGAATGCGCCAGGATACGCACCGGATGCGGAGATTCGTTGAGGGCCTTGCGGACGCCCAGCGCCAGCCGCTTGGCTTCGACGCTGATCGACCTTCGCCAGTCGTAGGGGAAAGCCATGACCGCGTGCTCGACGCTGAGATGCTCGATGATGTCGCCGTACGGTCCGGCCAACAGCTCGGTGGCGCGGACGAGATCGGCCTCAATTCGCAGTCGGCCCATGCCGCCCAGCGCCAGCCGCACCGGGTTGACCCAGACCTTTGTCTTGCCCGCGTGAAGCTCGCTGCCCATGATGCCGGGCAGCACGAAGGCAACGGGCTTCTTGGTCGCGTCGCGCTGGCCGCGGACCAACGCCCTCCCCAGCCGCTCCTGCTTTTCGCGCAGCAGCTCGCGCTTGACGTTCAGGTCCAGGAACCCGTTGTCCTTGCGCTTCTCGAAGAGCTCAGCCTCATCACCGGCGTCGCTATTGAGCCCTTGGCCGATCTTTTTGACCGTACGGGCGTTGGAGAAATACCGGAAGTGGTCCACCTTCGGCCCGTGGTCGAAGAAGTACACGCCGCCGGAGCGCTGCGCGCCGCCGTACATCGACGGCGTGTTGACGACAATGTCGTTGTCGCTCAAGTAAACCAGATCGACGACCCACTGCTTGACCGAGCCCCACAGCCCGGAGCCCTCCAGGTCGCCCGCGATGACCGTCAGGTCAGCCGCTGTCTCGATGTCAGGCCGGTTGAGCACACGCACCAGCGGCGAGGTCGGCCGCATCGCCTCAATGCCGGGGAAGCGGCCCGGATCGAGCCGCTTCTTCAGCACGGCGGCGGTGAAGGAACTGACCAATTCGTAGGTCGGGCTGACGGCGAGCGCCGGCACAAGCTTCATCGCGTTGAGCAGGATCGACAGCCAGCGGTCCAGCCGCTCACTGGCCAGGCTGGTGCCGGCCGCCGGGGCGGCCACGCGCACGAAGCGCTCGATGCGCGGCGCCTTCTCGCGCAGCAGGGCGTCGAGCTCGCGAAGCTGCTCCTGCTGCGCGTGGCGATAGGCCATCTGCTCGTCGTCCGGATCGCCCAGGATGGCCTTCAGGTCGATGTCGTCGAACGGGTTCCCTTCCGTGCGCTGACCGCGGCAAAGCAACTCGCCGATCATGCCGCCGCGTGAGTGTGACACCAAGTGAATGCGGGCGTTGGGCTTGAAATTCCGGACCGCCGCGAGGGCGTTCTCGATGGGGCCCTGACCCATCGTGTAGTGATCGAGGGCGAAGATGCGTTTCCCGTAGCGGCCTGTGAGGCCCTGCCAGACTTCGCCGTCCAAGCTGAGATCGCCGAAGCTGCCGCCGGTGCTGGAGAACGTGCCGTGGAGGAAGACCAGATTCGGCTTGTCGCTCTCCATCTCGGAGGCGTCGGAAGGGGTCAGATTATCGCCGCCGCCCCAGCGCTTGAAGCCTGGGTCGGGCATGAACTTCTTTTCCAGCACGCCGCACAGGACGGACGCCGCCATGCCGGGCGCATCCACATCGTCCAGCAGTCCCTTGGCCAGCTTCACCGCTAGCCGCCGCACGCCCTTGAGAACCCAGCGGCCCGCGCCGCGCGTCGGCCCGCCCAGACGCAGGTAGGGGTTGATCTCCAGATCGCCCGAAGCGTCCGCCGTCGCCGCTCCGCGCGTGCCGTAAGCGCCTTCCAGAAAATCCTTACGGAACTGCTCGGCCAGAATCCATTGCTTGACGCCGCCTTCAAGCTCGATTTCGAGCAGGTCGTCGTCGGCAACATCTTCAAGCACAGCCGGCTTTTCTCCGGCGCGGGTCAGGCCGACCCGGATCAGGTCTGTTGTTTCGACGCTGACCTCGCTTTTGAAGCGGCCGGGCTGCAACCCGGCGGGCTCGGCGGCGGGGGATTGTTTTTGACCAGGAATTTTCCAGTTCGGCATCGTGGCGCTCTTCGATCAATGACCAGGAACAAGTTCGGAGGGTGGCGGGAAGTTGTAAATCCAGACCCGTTTATACCATCAGCGTCCAAAAAAGAATAGCGAAATTCGTGCAACGAGGCGGCGGGTGCGGGTGGGTTTGCGTTATGTTCAAAGCCGTTGTGAGGCGACCCTTCGACAACGGCGAGGCGTTGTGGCGGCGCGAGCTTGCCGCCATTGACCCCGCCGCCGCCAAGCTGCCCGCCTCGCTGCAAGCCGCCCAGCGCTTGCAGGCCCACGGCAAGCTCGACGCCGCCATCGACGCCTGCCGGGCCGCGATCGAGTCGGACCCGAACCAGCCCAGGGCGCTGCGCTGCTTGAGCATGCTGCTCGCGACAACAGGCCGCCGAGGCGAATCCCGGGAGGCGTTGGCGCGGGCCTGCGCGCTGGAGGCCGCGTTGCTGGACGCGTCCCCGGAGGAGCAAGCGGCTATCGCCGCCTATTTTGTGGCTCGCGAAACAGGGGAGGGCGATGCGCCGCAGGCCCCGGCGGCCTACGTGCGCGCGCTGTTCGATCGCGCCGCGGAGGATTTTGACGAGCATCTGACGGGACGGTTGGAGTACCGCGGTCCGGAGCTGCTGGCCGAAGCGGTGCGCCATCGGCTGGGCGAGCGAGCGCAGGGCTTGCGGGTGCTGGACGCCGGCTGCGGCACGGGTTTGGCGGCGGCGGAA
>CAYOPA010000478.1:0-576 GCA_964405625.1 uncultured Bryobacterales bacterium | reverse complement strand
CGGAACTGCGCCCGCTGGCAATCCGGCTGGACGGGGTCGATCTGTCGCCCGCCATGATCGAGAAGGCGCGGGCGCGAGGGCTTTATGACAACTTGACCGTGGGGGAGATCAGCGCGGCGATGTCGAGCGGCGGCGCCTATGACCTGGTCTTCGCTTCCGACGTGCTCTCGTATATCGGAGACTTGGCTCCCGTGCTGCAAGCCTGCGCGGAAGCGCTGGCGCCGGGCGGGCTGCTGGCCGCCACCGTGGAAGCAGCCGAGAGCGGCAACTACTCGCTGGGACCCTCGGGACGCTACCGCCATTCGGCCGAATATTTGTGGCGTTCGCTGGCGGGCGTGGGCTTCGAAGGAGTCGAGCTGCGCGAGGCCGTCGTGCGGCGCGAGGCGGGTCGGCCCGTGCCGTCTCTGCTATTGGTGGCCGGTTCTGTGGTTTGATATCTTGCAGGCGCCCCGCTTGAAACACCGTGATCGCAGCCTGCCGCCGAATGCCGTCGCGACGCCGATGGCCTTTCTCAGCTACGCCCACGTGGACGACGACGAGGGCGAGGTGACCCGCTTCGTCGACCGCTTGAAGCGG
>CAYOPA010000477.1:0-4122 GCA_964405625.1 uncultured Bryobacterales bacterium | reverse complement strand
GCCGCACGGTGATCGCGAGTCGGCTGAAGCGCTCGGGCATGTTCTGGAACGTGTCCGGCGCCAACGCCATCACGGCCTTGCGCTGCTACCGTCTGTCGGAACGGTTCGACGACTACTGGGAGAATCGCCCCCGTGCTGCTTGGCCGTCACGGATCTGTCGCGCACCCCGCTGTCGCCCACTTCAGACCCGGAAGAGCCAGAAGTCCAACCACTTGCTGTAGACGCTTCCCGTTAGACTTAGCGACGCTAGCACGAAGCAAGAACGCTACAATGCTGACGAAGTAGCAAGATTTACCGCCATAATTGACACGATTGTCGAGGGAAACTCACTCTTCTCCAAATCAGCTTTCCGGGCAACTGCTTGGACAGCATACGGCGCCCCAACCAGTAAGCACGGCAGGCCGTTGGCGCGCCTATTGATGCCGAGGCGGGTTCATCTGAACCCGCCTCGGCATCTTGGACAGCGTCCGTGGCTACCGGGAACCTAGTTTCGGCTGCACCCCGCTATGGTTTTCAGAATCAACAACTTGCACCGTCGAAGCGCGCCCTGTCCAAGTCATTTTGGACAGCAGTGAGCAAAAGTAGGAGAAGGGCGTTGCGAGGAAGAACGGGTTCGGCCCGATTCAGGGCCGCGGATCAGGCGCGCAACCGCTGGCGGGGTTGCAGCGCCCTCGGGCCTTCCGATCTAGGTTCTAGTCCTTCCGTACTAGAAGAATTTGGGCCTTGCGTCTGTCCGCAATTTAGGTACAATGACGGCATGCCTTAACTGCCCACGATTACCTTAATTTCGGGCAAGAAGGCCTAGGCACAAATGACGCGGGGCTCCGCTACGGCTCCGGGTTCTACGTAAATCTGGGATCTGGCGCTATTGAGTCAGACTCGAAAGGGCGGAAGCATGCCCGAAAAGGGGGAGGACACCGAATGGCCCAAGGCGTGGAAGAGATCGAAGCGTGGTTTGCACTGAGAGTTAAATCGAGATTCGAGAAACGAGTAGAGCAGGGTATCGATAGCAAGGGCTTCGAAGCCTTTGCTCCCTGCTATGAAGCAGTCCGAAGGTATCCAAACAGCGTGAAGCGAACCGTCCGGTTACCGCTGTTTCCTGGGTATGTGTTCTGCCGAATGAAATCGGCTCATCGGCTGGCTGTCCTCACCGTCCCAGGAGTGGTGGATCTCCTCAGTTTCGGTGGCCGGCCAGCCCAAGTTGACCCGACCGAGCTCGACGCTATACGTCGATGCGTCCACGCGGCGAGTGCGATACAGCCGTGGGTCTACCTTAGTGTCGGCGACAAAGTTCGCATCGAAGACGGGCCCCTGCGCGGCTTGGAGGGAATCCTGGTCCGGACCAGTGGCGAAGCTCGATTGGTCGTCTCAGTATCCCTGCTCTCGCGATCGCTGGCCGTAGACATCGAACAGCATCGCGTCTCGCTGGTCGGCTCACTCGCTTCCACGGTAAGGCGAGCGCAAGAGCAGACGGCGCGGAAGCCGGCGAGCGCCGAAGTCCGCGCATTCGCCTTCGACCGACCGAAGGTGAGCTGTGTCGCCCTACAAGACCCTACCTCTTCGGCCGTCTGAGGGATCCGCGTCCATGGCCGGCGTTTCGAGGCGTCAGGCCTCGCAATGGCGGACCCGTCGCGGTGATACGGAGTCGGCAGCGTCCGGTTCTTGCCGCACCCCCCAAGCCATTTGGATCACATCTGTGAGATCGCTTTGCCGCTGCCGACCAAGCCTGCCGGGCGCGGAACTTCCTCCGCCGTTGGGGACAGGAGCTTGAGCGCGTCGCCGGCAACGTCCCGAGGGCGGTCGCAATAGTGTTCGAGTACTGCTGCTGAATACGACCTCAACACATCGATTGAAGCTCGATGTGTTGCTCCGCAAGTCGATCCATCCGTTATTAATAAGCACAATCGAGGCGGTCAGAGAACTGAGTTTGTCTGATCTGCTCCCGTGTTGAGATTACACGGGGAAGATTTCGCACAAAGGTGAATCGCAGGTGAGCTGCCTGCACAGATTGCCGGTGGGGCAAGCATCATGCATTTAACGATCACCAGATGTAACATTCTGAAATCCAGGCTATGGCTGATCTTGGTTGGGAACGCCCTTCTGATCACCGCTTCTTTAGTCGTGGCTTTCCTGTTGCGCTTCGATTTCGACATTCCGGAGGCCGAGCGCGAGCTACTCGCCAAGGGGCTGATGATCCTGTTGCCGCTTAAGATGATTGTTTTCTGCGGCTTCGGGCTGGCTCGGGGTTGGTGGCGATATGTCGGCATGGCGGACGTGCCGCGACTGGTTTCCGCGAACCTCACGGGTTCGTTGGTTTTTGCCCTGATCGCGCCGGTGTTGTTGCGCGGAGCGTTCCCGCGCTCGGTCCTGCTGCTGGACTTCATTCTGTGTCTGCTCGGCACCGTGGGCAGCCGATTGGCCGTGCGGCTCTATCGTGAAGCGGTCGTCACCGACCTCAAGGAATGGCCCGTGAAGCAGAAGCTGCTCGTCTACGGAGCGGGCGAGGCGGGAATTCGGCTGATGCGCGAGACGCGCAAGAACCCGTCGATGGGCTGCGAGGTCGTGGGCTTTCTTGACGATGACGTCAACAAAGTGCGCGCGGTGATGGCGGGAGTCCCTGTGCTAGGGCGAGGCCGTGACGTCACGACGGTGGTCGCGCGGCTGAAATCGGCAGGCAAGGCCCCGGACAAGATGGTCATCGCGATGCCGTCGGCCTCCAACCGCCAGATGCAGGAAGCGGTCGCGAATTGCCGCAGGACCGGGCTGCCTTGCCAGACAGTTCCCGGCTTGAACGAGCTACTCAGCGGTCAGTTCGAGAAGATGCCGTTGCGCGACATCTCCATCGACGATCTGCTTGGGCGCGAAGCCGTCCAGATCGAGGAGCAGCAAGTCGCGGAAGGCCTGGAAGGCCGCGTCGTGCTAGTAACCGGCGCCGCGGGCTCGATCGGTTCTGAGCTTAGCCGGCAGATCGCACGATTCCGTCCCCGGCGTCTCGTTCTGCTCGACCAAGCGGAAAGCGCTCTGTTCGCCATCGAGAACGAGCTGCGGAAAGAGTATGAAGAGCTCGATCTTGTCCCCGAGCTCGCCGACATCCGCGAGCGCGTACGGCTCGACGAGATTTTCGCCAAGCATGGCATTGAGATCGTCTTCCACGCGGCAGCCTACAAGCACGTCCCCATGATGGAGCGCTGTCCGCTGGAAGCCGTTCGCAACAACGTTTTCGGCACCCTTAATCTCGCCCAAGCCGCACACGCGGCCAATGTGGCCACTTTCACGGCGATCTCGTCGGACAAGGCAGTGAATCCCACCAGCGTCATGGGCGCGACCAAGCGAGTCATGGAGCTACTGCTGGCGGCCATGCCGAGCAGTCGGACCAAGTTCGTATCCGTCCGATTCGGCAACGTGCTCGGCAGCAACGGCAGCGTCATTCCCCTGTTCCGCCAGCAGATCGCGGCGCACGGCCCGGTGACGATCACGCACCCGGAGATGCGGCGGTTCTTCATGACCATTCGCGAGGCGGTGCAACTCGTTCTGGTCGCTTCCACGTTGGGGCGCAGCGAAGAGATTTTCGTGCTCGACATGGGCGCTCCGGTCAAGGTGGTCGATCTGGCGAAAACGATGATCCGCCTGTCGGGTGTCGCGAACAGTAGTCAGATCGAGCTGCGAGTCATCGGTGTGCGGCCCGGCGAAAAGCTCTGCGAAGCGCTCGTTTCCGAACGCGAGCAGCTCGAGCAAACCGCTCACACCAAGATCAACGTCGTGCAAGGCCCTCGGGCCGACCGCTTTCAGGTCATCCACGAGCTCGAAGTGATGAGAAAGGCCCTCGAATCCCGCGACCTCGACAACGTTCTGGACTCGATTCGCCGGCTGGCGCCGGAATATCAAGATCCCGCCGCCGTCCCGAGCGAAGCGACGCAGGATGAGCTTGTACCAGCCACCGGCGCACGGGCGATTTGAGAACATTTTCCAATCGGCGCCGCAGGCTCGACCTACTCTGCGGCTTCCGTCTGGTGATCCGGGCGTGGATCTGCCGTCAGGGCCCAAACGACTTGGATAAATTCACCAACTAAAATGTAGGATCGTCTGATGGCCAACGCGGCGGCGCGCGAGGCCGACGAATGG
>CAYOPA010000476.1:0-4139 GCA_964405625.1 uncultured Bryobacterales bacterium | reverse complement strand
AAAATCTGCGCGCCGTGGTAGCTCTGCACCGTGGAGATGCCCATCTTGGACATCACCTTCAAGATGCCCTTCTTGAGCGCCTTGCGGTAGTTGTCGATGCCATCGGACAGGCTGATCTCCGGCTTGAGCAGACCCTTGGCGTGGATGTCTTGAATCGACTCATATGCCATGTAGGGATTGATGGCGTTGGCCCCGAAGCCGATGAGGAGGCAGAAGTGCATCACCTCTCGCGCCTCGCCGCTTTCGACAATCAAGCCTACCTTGCCGCGCTTGTGGCAGCGAATCAAGTGGTGGTGGACGGCGCCCAGCGCCAGCAGGCTCGGGATGGGAGCGTGATCCTGGTCGGCCTGGCGGTCGGACAAGATCAACACCGAGTAACCCAGGTCGGCGGACTTTTCGGCCTTGGCGCAAAGCTCGTCCAGTGCAGCTTCGAGAGCGCCGGGGCCGGCGGCTGCGGGGAAGACCGTGGCCAGCGTGCGGCATCCGAACCGCACCACCGGCCCCGAGCCGTTCTGGTGCGCGGGCTCGCCGATCGCCCGCAGCTTCTCCACACTGCGGTTGGACAGCACAGGATTGCGCACCTTCACCACGTGCGCGTACTCCTTGTGCTCCTCCAGCAAGTTGCCCTGCGGGCCGACGTAGGTGTACGTCGACATGACCAGCTCTTCGCGAATCGGGTCAATGGCCGGGTTGGTGACCTGCGCAAAAAGCTGCTTGAAGTAGTTAAATAGCAGTTGCGGCTTCTCGGAGAGGCACGCCAACGGGATGTCGACGCCCATCGAGCCCAGCGGCTCGACGCCTTTCTCGGCCATTGGCGCGAGGAGAATGCGCTGGTCTTCGAGCGTATAGCCGAAGGCGCGCTGGCGCGCGAGCAACGTGTCGGAGTCGTACTCGGTCAGGGTGGGCGGCGCCGGGAGCTTCTCGATGTCGATCAGTTCCTCGTCCAGCCAAAGGCGGTATGGCTGACGCGCCGCGATCTCTTCCTTGATCTGTTCGTCGGAGATGATCTCGCCGGCCTCGGTATCGACCAAGAACATGCGGCCCGGCTGCAGGCGGCCCTTGATTTTGACCTCTTCAGGCTTGATGCCCGAAAGCACGCCGGCTTCGGAAGCCAGCACCACCAGCCCCTCGTGCGTGACCCAGTAGCGCGACGGACGCAGCCCGTTGCGGTCCAAGTTGCCGCCCACGTAGCGACCGTCGGAGACTACCAGCGAAGCCGGGCCGTCCCACGGCTCCATCATCGTGGCGTGAAATTCGTAGAACGCCTTCTTCGAATCCGGCATGTGCGGATGCGACGCCCAAGCTTCCGGCACCAGCATCATCAGCGAATGCGCCACGGTCCGGCCGCCCTGCACCAACAGTTCCAGGGCGTTGTCGATCATCGTCGAGTCCGACCCGTCCAGGTCGATGATCGGCTTGATCTTGTCGATGTCGGCGCCAAACAGCTCCGAACGCAGCGACGCCTCGCGCGCCTGCATCCAGTTGACGTTGCCGCGGACGGTGTTGATCTCACCGTTGTGGGCAAGGTACCGAAATGGCTGGGCGCGCTCCCAGGTAGGGAAGGTGTTGGTCGAAAACCGCTGGTGCACCAGCGCGATGGCCGAGGTGAAGTCCTCGTCCACCAGATCCGGATAGTAGTTCGGGATCTGCGGCGCCAGCAGCAGTCCCTTGTAGACGATCGTGAGGGACGACATCGTCGCCGGGTAGCAGCGCTGGAGCTGCTCGGCGACAGCTCGGCCGCGGATGCACTTGCGGATGACGTAGAGCTTGCGCTCCCACTGCTCGCTCGTCAGTCCCTCTTGGCCGTCGCCGCGCCCGATGAACACCTGCGCGACGCTTGGCTCGGACTCGCGGGCCAGCCAACCCACAGCGTTGCTGTTGGTCGGCACTTTGCGCCAGCCAAGCACTCGCTGCCCCTCGCTCTCGACCACACGCTCGATCAACGCCCGCGACCGCGCTTGGTCGTCGGGGTCCTTGGACAGGAACAGCATCCCGACGCCGTACTGGCCCGGCTCCGGCAGGCGGAAGCCGAGCCGATCAGCCTCGCGCTGGAAGAATGCATGCGGAATCTGGAAGAGCAGGCCGGCGCCGTCGCCCGTATCGGGGTCGCAACCGCAGGCGCCGCGATGCGTCAAGTTGGCCAGGACTTCCACGCCCTGTTCCACGATTTTGTGCGTGCGCCGCCCGTGCATGTCGGCGACAAAGCCGATTCCACAGGCATCGTGCTCGAAACGGGGGTCATAGAGCCCCTGCTTCGGAGGCAGTCCGAAGTTCTTCATAGAAATGTACCCGTGCAATCGAACCGGGCTACGGGGGGCCGCCCAGCACAACTTGTCAATCAGCGGAAACCCCTATCCGCTGATTCCCAATGACCCCAGGCTCTGAGCGCGCTGCGCAGATCCCGACAGGATTCGATCGCAAGAGTAGAATACCAAATAAAACGGAGAATCCACTAGTATTAGATAAGCGAATAGAGATTAGGGCCCGTGTACGCGCCGCAACGGCCTTCCCAGGCCGCGTTGGCGGGCCTTCTCCGACCTGCCGAAAAGCAACGGGCCGTCACGGATTTGTTTCAGCCGCCGGCGGACGGTTACTGAAAGGTATTGATGGCGGCTTCGATCTCCGCGGCGATCTCATCGAGGCCGGCCACGAACGACTCGGGCTCTTCCATTGGCATGTCGGCCACGATCGCGGCCGGAGTCAGCACGGACGGAAGGTCGATCATGCCGAAGCCCAGCGCGTCGGCCAGGCGGTCGGCGCAGCGGACAATCGAAGGAATATCGTTGCCGATGGCGGCGTCGCCGTGGTGCAGCCCGATGGCGCGCACGAGTTCGTCGGGCAGATTCCAGTGGCGCGCCAGCCACTCGCCGGCCGCGCTGTGGTCGATGTCAAACATCCCGCGCTCGCATTCAAGCTGGTCGAAGTCGTTGTCGCGGGCATCCTCCAGCATGTTCCCGTACTCGGAGGGATAGCACGTCAACAGCGCCAGGGCGCCAATGTCGTGCAGCAGCCCGGCGGTGTAGCCTCTGTCGCGCGGCTTTCGCAACTGGAGCGCCAGCCTTTCCGACAGCAGCGCCACCGCGACGGAGTGATTCCAACAGCGTTTGAGGGTGGCTGTTTTGGCGCCGTTGCGGGTAAACTTCCCGACCGCCACCGTCAAGGCCAGCCGCTTGACGACCTCCGTACCCAACACGACCACCGCGTGCGAAACGTTGTCGATACGCCGGCTCAGCCCGTACAGCGCGGAGTTCGACACCCGGAGCACCTCGGCCAACAGAGCCGGATCGACTCGAAGCAGATTGACGATCTGCCGCATCGTGATCTCTTCATCGTCAAGCAGGCGCAGCAGTTGCAAGGCCACTGCCGGAAACGGAGGCAACCGTTTGAGAGCCCAAGGACGCTCGGCGCTGGGCAAAAGAGGTTGGATTGGCAGGGCGTCCACGGTCATCTCAGCTCTACCAGACCCATTTCGGCCCAAGCCGGCGACCGCTTTAGCATTACTTTCCCCACGCGAGTGATGGCTCACATCGCTAATGCCGCGGCCCGAGCAGGCCGATTGTTTGCAGTGGATATGCTGCCCAACACCATCTACCAAGCCATCAGCGAGCTACGGCAGGAGCTGGATCGCGTAAACTACGCCATCCGCCAGATTGAGGCGGTCCAAGAAGGCAAGACTGTGCGCGGACGGCCGCCCAAGCACGCAGCCAAGGCCGACGCCTCCGATGCCATGCCCCGGCGCAGGGCCGAGTCGGGTTAGCGCCGCGCCGCGCGCCCCGTATAAGCCTTACTTCAATTGCCCTCCCCGCGACTCAAGCCGCCCTGCTATCGCAATCAGGCGGCCTCGCGGTAAGATCAAGGGCAATGGGGAAAGCCACGGGTTTCATGGAGTACCAGCGTCAGGCGCCGGCCGGCCGCGACATCCTGGTGCGCATCCAGGACTGGAACGAAGTTTACGAGCCGATGTCGGAAGCGGGCCTGATGGTCCAAGGGGCCCGCTGCATGGATTGCGGCATCCCCTTTTGCCACACGGGCTGCCCGGTCAACAACATCATTCCTGACTGGAACGACCTCGTCTACCGCGGACGCTGGAAGGAGGCGCTGCGGGAGCTCCATTCAACCAACAATTTCCCGGAGTTTAC
>CAYOPA010000475.1:0-4149 GCA_964405625.1 uncultured Bryobacterales bacterium | reverse complement strand
ACTCCCTGCAAGTGATTGATAAGCCCGGCAAGCTGCACCTGCTGCGGATGCGCGATGTGGCTGAGCTCGAGATCTCCGAAAGCCCCATGATGCCGACCGATTATGGCGACCGACTCTCGCCGAAAGAGATCGAAGATCTGTTGGCCTTCCTGTCGCGGCAGAGCCTGCGCGACGGCGCCCCGGAGGGCGAATAATGCGAATTCTCTGGATCACGCTGGCCATGTGCGCCGCCTTGCACGGGCAGGTCCGCCACGAAGACATCCTCAAGGGCCCCGGCGCCGACTGGTTGACCTACGCCGGCAGCTTCAACGGCTGGCGGCACAGCCCCCTGAGCCAGATCACGCCCGAGAACGTCGGCTCGCTGGTGGCCAAATGGGTCTACCACGTGCCCAACGCTCGCGGCTTGCGGACCAACCCGATTGTCCACGAAGGCGTGATGTACGTCACCAACGCTAACGCGGTCTACGCCCTGGACGCGCGCTCGGGGCGTCTGATCTGGAGCTACGTCGACTCGCGCGCCGAGAAGCAGAGCGTCAACCGCGGCGCCGCCATCCTGGGCGACCGTATTTACTTCGTCACCAGCGACAATTACCTCACCGCGCTCGACCGCCAGTCCGGCGGGGTCATCTTCTCCAAGCAGTACGCGCGCATCGAGGACGGCGTCAACTCCTCCGCCGCGCCGCTGGCCGTCAAGGACAAGATCATCGTCGGCAGCGCCGGCGGCGACAGTGGCATGCGGGGCTTCATCGCGGCGCTCTCGGCCGAAACCGGCGAGGAGCTGTGGCGCACCTACACCATCCCCGCCAAGGGCGAACCCGGCTCGGAAACCTGGGGCGACATGATCGAATGGGGCGGCGGCGCGGCCTGGCTGTCGGGCACCTACGACCCCGAGCTCAACCTGCTCTACTGGACCACCGGCAACGCCTGGCCGGACTTCAACGGCGACGTGCGCCCCGGCGACAACCTCTACTCCAGCTCGCTGCTGGCGCTGGACCTGGAAAGCGGCAAGATGAAGTGGCATTTCCAGTTCACGCCGCACGATACGCATGATTGGGACGCCCAGAGCTGGCCGATGCTGCTGGATCTGGAGTTTGAGGGTAAACCGCGCAAGCTGGTCGTCCACGCCAATCGCAACGGCTTCTTTTACATCCTGGATCGTGTGACCGGCGAGTTTCTGAAGGCGACGCAGCTCACCGACAAGGTGGACTGGGCCACCGGCATCGACAAGAACGGCCGGCCGATCCAAGTTCCCGGCAAGGACCCGACGCCGGAGGGCAACTGGGTCTGCCCCAGCGTGAAGGGCGCCACCAACTGGATGGGCCAAACCTTCCACCCCGACACGGGCCTGCTCTACATCCTCACGCTGGAACAGTGCGGCTGGTTCAATATCTCGGCGCAGGAGCCGGTGCCGATGAAGAATTTCCCCGGCGGCGGCGCAACGGAAGAGGGCGGGGAGGTGGTGCTGCGAGCGCTGAACCCGGCGACCGGCGAACGCGTCTGGGAGTACCCGATGACGGGCTTCGGCCGCATGTGGACTGGCACAGTTTCGACGAAGACCGGCGTGATTTTCACCGGCGACGACGACGGCCGTCTGGTGGCGCTGAATGCGAAAACCGGGCAGCACCTGTGGGACTTCAATATGGGCGAGCTGTTGACGGCCTCGCCGGTGATTTATCAGGTGGACGGCAAGGACCACGTGGCGATCGCCTCGGCGACGGCGGTGTTTTCGTTCGGGCTGTTCGAGCCGGCCGAGCCGCTGGAGCCGCCGAAGATCATCCGGCGCAAGTAGGGCAGGTCGGAATGCCGCGCGAGACCAGTTGAGGTCTGGGATAGTGCAGCATTACGCCGGAACACCAGAGCGTACGTCTTCGGGCTCCGTCCCAGAAGCGCACGGAAGCGCAATGGTTTTCGGGATTGCCACACGGGAGGTAAAGAGATGATGCGTTCAATGATTCTGACAGTGTGCCTGTGGTGGGGTGCATCGGGCCTTCTTGCTCAAGAGTTTAATCTAAAGAGTGTGATGAGCAGTGCAGACTTTGAGCAGTGTGGTCTGGAGAAACTCACTAGGGAAGAATTTGGCGCTCTAGAGAAATGGATAGCGAGTTTCGGTGCCAAGATTATTGTCGAAATAGAAAAACGGCATACTGCAGCCACGACACCTAACGCGGCTACAACCCCATCAGTAATCGAAAGCCAAATTCATGGCGATTTCGAGGGCTGGGATGGTGAAACGCTTTTTATATTGGCAAATGGTCAGGTTTGGCAGCAGGCAAGCTATGCCTACTACTACCACTATGCGTACCGGCCCAAAGTCCTGATCGTGCCGACTAGTTCAGGTTGGATAATGAAAGTTGAGGGAGTATCTCAGACCATCAAAGTCGAAAGACTAAGATAATCACTAGGATTTGGCCGGACTTGTCGACGTCTTTACGCATGCTGGAGCCAGAATTGGGATGTGGGGATCTGTAGCCACCTGATTCAAACGCGTACTTCGGGAGTGCGAAATTGTCGTACTCAGAGCAGGCGAAGCGCCGTAGGTCATTACAGCAGAACGAGATGGCGGTGCACCGTTGACCGTGGCGCCGCTCGAGAAGGCGCTTTGCGACGTCGGGGCCTAGACATTCGCGGCGGTACCTCCGGAGCGCTTGGGCCGCCATGACCGCTAGGCACCGCATTGACACGCCAATCCTTGAATGATTCAATACATTCCAGTCAACTGCGTTCGGGGGGACGCAGCTTGAGGAGGTATTCCCGTGTCCCTACCGCATATCCTTCCCAATCCCCCCGTTGTCGTGCAGGACCCGGCCCGCTGTTGGTCGGCCGCCTTCGAGATCTGGTCGCAGGCCAACCATCAGCACTTCGGGCTGCCGCTCGGTCCGGCGCAGGACGATCTGATCCGCTGGCTCTCTTCCGGCGGCGGCTTCCTGACCAGCGCCGGCAGGGCGCGCGATTCCGGCGTCAACTTCATGGGCAACGTCGGTTTGATGCGCATCACGCGCATGCCGAGCTCGCGTCTGACGCCGGCGCTCGTCGACGGACTGCTGGACGAAGGCTACGTGTACTGTGCCTACTACTGGCGCAATCCGAGGGGCGGCCGCAGCGGCCACGCCGTGGTGCTCTACGGCGCCGAGGCCGGGGGCTTCCGATTCTCCGATCCCGCGCCTGGCCGGGGCTTGGTCAGAGAGCCGGCCAACTTCTTCCAACGGGAAAGTGTGACGGTCGCGCTGGGCGTCTCAGTGCTCAGCGGCCTGCGCCGCGGTATGCAAGACGCCGTCAACCGCCTCCGCCCGCTGTCGACGCCGGTCATCTGAGGCCTTTAGACATGGAGCCGCCCGGCTTTAGCCGGCGGGTTTGCGTTTACTGGCGCGTGCGGTCTCCGAGGTAAACCTGGGCGGCCTTCCGGCCACCCCTACGGCTCAAACCGTTGTGCGATCGGGAACCGTCGCCCCACGCCAAAGGCCTTTGAGGTAACCCGCAAGCCCGGCGCGGCTTGCTGGCGCTTGTACTCGTTGCGGTCCACCATCCGGCAGATCTTCCGCACCAGATCCACATCGACTTCCAATTCACGAGCGATCGCCGTCGCCTCGATGCGCTCTTCCACGTAGAGGCGCAGCAGCGGGTCCAGCAGTTCGTAGGGCGGCAGCGAGTCGGTGTCCTTCTGGTCCGGACGCAGCTCGGCCGAGGGAGGCTTCTCAAAGACCGCGTCTGGGATCGCGCCCGGACGGCGGCGGTTGACCACCCTGCACAGCTCGTACACCAGGGTCTTCGGCACGTCGCTGATCACCGCCAGCCCGCCGACCATGTCGCCGTAAAGCGTGCAGTAGCCGACGGCGATCTCGCTCTTGTTACCGGTGGTGAGCACCAGCGAGCCGAGCTTGTTTGACAGCGCCATCAGCGTTGCGCCGCGCATGCGCGATTGCAAATTTTCCTCGGTGGCGTCCGGCGACCGGTCGCCGAAGTGGGGCGCGAGATGCTTCAAGAAGACCTCGTAGGCCTCGTTGATCGAGATCAGCTCAAAGCGGATGCCGCAGGCCTCGGCCAGCGCGCGGGCGTCGGCCACGCTGCCTTCCGAGGAGTACGGCCCCGGCATGCCAACGCCCAGCACGTTCTCCGGCCCTAGAGCGTCCACCGCCACCGCCGCCGTCAGCG
>CAYOPA010000474.1:0-4156 GCA_964405625.1 uncultured Bryobacterales bacterium | reverse complement strand
CGCATCGACTTCGCCTCCTGCGTCAGGATTGTTAAGTGACGAGTATTGGGGCTAGCGGCGGTCCAGCCATCGAAAGGAAGGCGCCGCCAGTCGTGACGAGATGTTCGCACGGCGTGCTGCGCTATATTTCTAAGCAACCCATGCGTCTTCAAATCGCGGCTTTGCTCGTCCTTTGCGCGGCCCTGGCGGCGGCGGAAACCCATCGTGTCGTCAACGAGCGCAACCATCACACCTTCGACCGCCGGCACCCGGTGGAGGCCCGCATCCGTCCCGGCGATACGATCATCACCAAGACGGTCGATTCGGCCGGCTGGGACTTTCAGGGCGTGCGCCGGACCAAGACCCATGGCAACCCCTTGACCGGACCGTTCTACGTCGAGGGCGCCGAGCCCGGCGACGCTTTGGTGGTCCACCTCAAGAAGATCCGGCTGAACCGGACCTGGGGCTACACCGCCGCCGGCATCGGCGCCAACGCCCTCACCAAGCAACACGTCAAGTCGAATCCGTACCCGGCCTTGTACGACAAGCCCCAGATCCTGGGCGGCCCGGAGAATTTTTTGGAGGGGCGGACCGAGCTGGTCCCGTGGGTGATCGACCTGGCGAAGAACACGGTCCGCATGCGCGAGCCCGTCAGCAAGAGGATCAAGCTGGAGTTTGCGGCGCGGCCGATGCTGGGGTGCATCGGCGTTCCGCCCGCCGGGGATGAGGCGCCGCGCTCCGGCCCGACGGGCAATTGGGGCGGCAACATGGATTACAAGGAGATCCGCGAGGGCGCGACGGTCCATATTCCTGTCTACCACGAGGGCGGCTATCTGATGTTCGGCGACGGTCACGCGCTGCAGGGCGACGGCGAGGCGGTGGGCTCGGGGGTAGAAACGTCGATGGATGTGGAGATGGTGGTGGAACTGCGCAAGGCGGCCAACCTAACGACGCTAAGGGTGGAGAACGAAGAGCGCCTGATCAGCATCGGCAACAAGTCCGGCGACACGCTCAACGAAGCGTTGAAGATCGCCACCTCCGACATGGTGCGTTGGCTTGAAGAGGAGCACGGGCTGGAGCCGTGGGCGGCGCACATGCTGATCGGTTTTCAGGGCGAGTACGACATCGCGGCGATCGCGGGAACGGTGGCGTGCAAGGTTCCGCGGGCGGCGTTGGCGCAAAAACCATAAGTGGCATTGGAGCCGCCCGCGTTTACGGGGCGGGGCGGGTCGGCTCGACCTGCACCGCCGCCCGCCGGCTAAAGCCGGGCGGCTCGTTGTGGTGATTGGCGCCGTGGTGATTGACGCCGCGGGCGCTTGTCAGCGGTTTCGTTTGCCCATCAGCGGGTCGAGAAACTGATACAGCTCCTGGGTCGCAGGGTCGTCGGGTTTCCCCAGGTCGTCGTTCAGGCGACTGTGATTCGTATCACCCTTGCCGTGCGCTTTGGCCGGCACGCCCGCCGCCTTCAGGACGCTGGCGAGGCGCTCCGCCTGGGCGCGGGTATCGGCGTTGCCCGAGAAGTACAGCAGCAGGAACGGCGGGATCCCTTTTCCGCTCTCCACGTGCGTCACCGCCGAGAATTCGAGGTGCTTCTTCGGGTCGTTGCCGAACTTCTGGCGGTGACCGAACGTCGGCATGGAGCCGCCGTAGATGGCCTGGCGCAGCTCGGCCGTCATGATGATCTTCGGCACGTCGTAGGTGTCGCCGTCGATCGGGATGCAGCCCTTGAGGGCCTCGAATGGCACGCCGACCCTCGTGGCGAGGCGATCGTCGGTGCACAACAGCGCCGCCAGTTGCGCGCCCGCCGAATGGCCGCCAATGAAGATGCGACTCGGGTCGCCGCCGTGGCGGGAGATGTTCTTGTAGACCCAGCCGAGGGATGCGACGACGTCGGCGGTGAGCTCATCCATATCCGCCTGGGGCAACAGGCGGTAATTGGTCGAGACGAAGACGAAGCCGCGCTCGGTGAGGACCTTGGGCTTCAACGCAACGTCGCTCTTGTCGCCGGCCTGCCAGCCGCCGCCGTGCAGCCAGAACATCACCGGCAGCCCTTCGGCGGGCTTATCGGGCGTGTAGACGTCGAGCACATGGCGCTCGTGACCGTTCTCGATGTAGGGGAGATTGGCGGTGAGCTTTTGGGCGGCGCCTTCGCCGGCAAATAACGCCAGCGAGAGGACGACCAGAACGGGGCGGAAGATCATGGCAAGCTCCACTTAGCTGGGTCCAGTATGAAGCTTTAGCAAACCTGAGACAAGGAGCCGCCCACGTTTACGTGGCGGGTCGCATGACCGTCCATCCGGCTGCGGTACGATCGCGTAATCGCCGTGGAAAAATTCGAAGCCCTACACAGCCAGCTCAACGCTCTCGTCTGGGGTCCGCCCATGATGATCCTGCTGATGGGGGCGGGCGTCTTGCTCACCATCGTCACCGGCGGCGTCCAGTTCACCAAGCTGGCCTTCGCCTTTCGCACGGTGTTCGGCAAGCTGCTCAGCAGCGCGCCGACCGACGGCTCGGTCACCCCGTTTCAAGCGCTCGCCACGGCGTTGGCCTCCACGGTCGGCGTGGGCAACATCGCGGGGGTTTCAACGGCCATCAGCATCGGCGGACCCGGCGCGTTGTTCTGGCTGATGATGTCCGGCGTGCTGGGCATGGCCACCAAGTTCTCGGAGATCGCCGTCGCCCTGCACTACCGCGAACGCGACAGCCGCGGCGTGATGCGCGGCGGCGCCATGTACGTGCTCGCCAAGGGCATGGGCCTGCCCTGGCTGGGGGCGATTTTCGCGGCCCTGACCGGTCTGGCGGCCTTCGGTATCGGCAACATGGTGCAGGCCAACTCCGTCGCCGCCGCCGCGCGGGCGACGTACGGCGTGGCGCCGTGGATGACCGGCGCCGTGCTGGCGACGGTCACCGCCGTGGTCGTGCTGGGCGGCGTGACGCGCATCGTTAAGGTGACCGAGAAGCTGGTGCCGTTCATGTGCGCGGTGTATCTGTTGGGGGCGGTCATCATCGTGATTCGCTTTGCCGGCGAGATTCCCGGCGCCATCGAGCTCGTCTTTGAAGGAGCGTTCTCGGGCAGCGCGGCGGCGGGCGGCTTCGCGGGCGCGACAGTGAGCCAGGCCGTCCGTTTCGGCATCGCCCGCGGGCTGTTTTCCAACGAAGCCGGCCTGGGCAGCGCTCCGCTGGTCCATAGCTCGGCCACCACCGACCATCCGGTGCGGCAGGCGGCCTACGGCATCGTAGAGGTCTTTGTCGACACCATCGTCGTCTGCCTGCTGACCGGGCTGGTGATCCTGACCACCGGCGCCTGGAGCTCGGGCGCCACCGGCGCGGAGCTGTCGGCGCAAGCGTTCCAAATCGGCCTGCCGGGAACCTGGGGCGACATGGTTGTCTCCACGGGGTTGATCCTGTTCGCCTTCTCGACGGTCGTGGGCTGGTCGTTCTACGGGGAGACGGCGGTGATTTACCTGTTCGGCGCCGGCGCCGGGCTGCCATACCGGCTGGTCTGGGTAGGATTTGTCTTCGTGGGAGCCATCGGAGGCCTGGAAGTGGTCTGGGGCGTCTCGGACACCCTCAACGGCTTAATGGCCGTGCCAAACCTGATCGCCGTGCTGGGCTCGCTGCCCCTGCTGCGCAAGCTGATGCGCGAATTCTTCGCCAAGAACGCCTGACGGCCCGCGGCGCCGGCGATACACTGGTCGTTTGCCCCGTCGGCCTCAACGCCAAGGCTCGCAACCCGCTGGGTGCGACCGCCCGTTCGGCCTGCCGCGCTGGGCCGGCTACGGGCTCTACGCGCTGTTCTCCTTTCTGCTGCTGATTCCCCTCGTGCGGCGCTGGCGGCGGCATCCCCGCTGGATTTTCGCCCGGCTGGCCATCGCCGCGACCGCCGCCGCCGGGCTCGCCTGGGCCTTCACCCAGCACCAGCCCTGGTGGGCCTGGGAGCCGCCAATCCTGCTGTTGCTCGCCGCGGCGGCGCTCGGCCCCACCGCCGACCCGGACCGCGAACGCAAAATCCAGCGCCGCCACCAAGCTCAATACCTGCTCGACGGCGGCCTCTTCGCGGGCGGCAGGCTGCCGAGCTCCGAGCCTCTGGCGCCCAACCGGCCGCTCTATCTGCTGATCCGCGGCGAGCATCTGGGTCAGCGAAATCCTGACGTCATGCCGACTCATGGAGCGTCAA
>CAYOPA010000473.1:0-4202 GCA_964405625.1 uncultured Bryobacterales bacterium | reverse complement strand
CCACCTCATCGGCCAGCGCCGAACGCAAAGCTGCGGCTCAGCTCGCGATCGTCCGTCCCGGAGCCTACCAGAGCACTACAGAGCCAGAAGAGCCAGGTCTGATTACGGCGCGACTCGCATCGGGATCTGGATGATGACCTCGACGTCCACCGGGACGCCGTTCCGGTTCGCCGCCCGGAACTCCCACTGCGCCAAGTCCTTGGCGGCAGCCTCCGCCAACTCGCCCGGTTCCCCGCCCGCTAGCGCGATCTCCGTGATGTCGCCCTCCTTCCGAATCACCGCCGAGAGCCGGACGCTCCCTTCAGCGACGGGTCCCGCGGCGGGGTCGCTCGCCCCCACAACTGTATGCTTGCGAAACAACACCGGAGGCCGCATACGCACCGTCTCTCCAGCCGCTTCCTGCATCTCCGCGAACCAGATCACCCAATCCCCGGTGTACATTGGCATGCTGGGCTTGGGGACGATCAAGGTGTAGACGTTGCGCCTCGCGAAGCGCTCCTCCACGACCCCGGGGAGACTCCGCACAAGTGGCCGCAGCGGCGCCGCGAACGTCGAGGCGTAGGAAGGCATCGGAACCTCCACCAGTACTTTCCGGGGCACGGGTTTCGGAGCGACCGGCTCTTTGGGCTGCGGAGGCGCCTCGGTCACGCGAATCCCGGGCAAGATGACCGCCCCCTCGCCTCCGCCGCCGACGGAGGGCTCGCCCACCACCGGCGCTTTGGCAAACCGCGCCGCGCGGGCGCCGGGCGGAAGGGCGATCTCGCTCAGTTCCGTGGGACGGGCGCCAATGATCGCCAAGTTGATTGGCGACTCCGGCGAGGGCGGACCCTGAACCGCCAACGAGGCAATCTCCGGCGCCGGGTCTGCTTCCAGAGCTTGCTCCACGGGCGGAGCAGGCGTGGGCCTCACGGGCAAGGACGCCCGCTCGACGGGCTTCGCTTCGGGAGGAACCAAAACGGGCGGCGGAGGCGTTGGTAGCGTCGGCAGCGGGGCTGTCTGGAGCAGAATCAGGTTCGGCGCCTCGATCTCCGGCTGGATGACCTCCGGTTTCGGCTGTGGCTGCAAGATCGTCTGCAGGCCCGGCTCAACCCGCGGGGGGAGCGCGACGACGGTGTCAGCGCTAGCCTCCCTGCCCGTGGCGACGGTCTCCGATTTCTCCAGCTTTGGCGCAATTTCCGGGGTCGGTTTTTCCTTCTCGAACTTGTACCAAATGATCTTGCGATCCTCGAGTTTCATCCGCTCCACGGTCAGGTCCGGCAATGGGCGCCGATCCAGCACGCCTGCTCCTGGCAGATGAACCAGCAGCCAGACGAATCCGGCGTGAAGCGCTGCCGAGATCACATAGGGCTGGACCCGGCGCGAACGACTCGCCAGGGCTTCCATGGTTTCCCTAAAGTTGCTCGGCGTCCGCAGCCTGAGACGCAAAAGCATTCCGTTGCCCAAGGGTTCGGGTTGGCAATCGACGCACCCGCCGTACACGCGCCGGTCGGCAGCGCGGGGCGCGCTTCGCAACGCGCCGGAACCCGCTGGGCGCGCAACATTGAGGCTAGTGTATCAGAGGCCCCCGCTCACTCCGGTTCAGCCCAACCTCGCACGAATCTGCTGCATCAAGATCTCCACCACGCGCTCGCTCGCCTTTCCGTCCCACAACTCGGGAATCCGTGACGGCGGCCGTTCGCCGTCGAGGACCTCCCGCAAACGCCGCAGCGCCTCCCCGGGATTCGCGCCCACTAGCTGGTTGGTACCCTGTTCGATCGTGATCGGGCGCTCCGTGTTGTCACGCATGGTGAGGCACGGCGTCTGCAACACGGTGGTTTCCTCCTGAACTCCTCCAGAGTCGCTGACCACCACGCGGGCCTCGCTCATTAGACGCACAAAATCCAGGTAGCCAAGCGGCGGGATCAACTGAAGGTCCCGCGGCGGCTTCCAGGCTCCTCCGGAGCGCTCGATCCGCTCGCGCGTGCGCGGATGGACGGGAAAAACCACCGGTAACAAGGACGCCGCCTGGGCGAGCATCTCGAGCATCGCCCGCAACCTTGCCGGATCGTCCACGTTGGAAGGCCGATGCATCGTCACCAACGCGTACGAGCCCGGGGTCAGTCCAAGCCGCTCGAGGACGTCCGACTGACGGGACTTCTGTCGGACCGTCATCAGCGAATCGATCATCACATTGCCGACGAGGAAGATTCGAGACCTCGGAATCCCCTCGGCGACCAGATTCGCCACGCCGCTGGGCTCGCTGGCGAACAACCACTCCGACACCACATCGGTGACCACCCGGTTGATCTCTTCCGGCATCGTCCGGTCAAAGCTCCGCAGGCCCGCCTCCACGTGCGCCACCGGAATTCCCATCTTGGACGCTACGAGCGCCGCCGCCAACGTCGAGTTCACGTCGCCCACCACCACGACTGCATCGGGTCGCTGCCGCTCGAAAACGGGCTCCAGCCGCTTCATAATCTCCGCGGTCTGTACGGTATGCGACCCCCCGCCGGCCTCCAGGTTCACGTCGGGCGGCGGAAGCTCAAGCTCCCGGAAGAAGAGCTCCGACATCTCGGGCGAGTAGTGCTGGCCGGAATGGATCAGCGTAGCATCAACATCGCCGCGGACCCTCAATGCTCGGAGGATCGGAGCCATCTTTACAAAGTTCGGTCGCGCCCCGACGACGCAGCAAAGCTGAGTTCTTTCCATTCGTATTCTTTGGCCTCCCGCTCCGGGTTCGGGTCCCGGAAGACCTTCGGGACAAGCCGACCTAGCTACAAACCGAGCCCCACGGTGCTTTCAGAAGCGCCGATGTCCTCATCGCGGTTACTGTTGATGTCCTTTCAGTAACGGATTGGGCGCTAGCTCCCTAGATTTCGTGCAAGAAGGCAAGTCCGTTACAAGGAAGGCAAAACGAGCGACCCGACTTACGATGATTCCATAAAGTAGCCGCTTTCGATCTCTTTACGCCGGACTGACCGCTCACGTCAGCGATGTCGAGTGTTGCGGGACGACCTTAGGGGCAAGCTCATTCGTCATCAGTAGCCCAGGACGGTCAGCGTATGATCGCCGGCCTTCGTCCGCCCCGTCGCGAGGTAAAGACCCCGATCAGCCTCCTGAAGCAGACCGTCTTGGCGCTCGTCGACGCGCGGCGTGAAGTGACGCGGCAAGCCCTCCGCGACCACCCGAGCTTCCCACGCCATCAATACCGATAAAACTGTAGCACATCCGCCAGTCGCTCACCGCACCCAGAATTGTCAAACAGGATGAGCCTAGCCCACTGTTACCCCCGCCCGGCCGGTCATGGACATTGACAACAAGGCGCTTGGGCGCAGCACAGCCAATCACTGACTACGGGCGATGTAAGAGTCACGGGGAGCCCGGTTCACGGCTTGCCGCCCCGTCGCCAGCGCCTGACCGGCCAGGTAGCCGATGCGAGCTTGGCCGCGCACCGGCCGGATGCAGCGCCGGGCGTTCGTGCGGTTCTTTGCGTGCGCGGAGGATTTCTCGCACGAGCCGCCGGAGACGGAATTGCCGAAAGAGGAGAGGGAGGGGAAGGAGCCGCTGATGGTGGTGGGTGCGATGGCCGGGGGATGGGGAAACCGAACCCTGGATGTGAGTCCAGGGTCAAAGCCTGGGAGTTCGAGTCGTTTGCAAACCTAACCCCCACTAACGGCCGTACGAAAGGTAGCGGTGCAGCCACATCGCGCCTTCAGCGGTGTTCAGATACTGATACTGCCGTTTAACCTTCCGCACGTCGGCCTTGAACTGCGACAGTGAGTCCCGCACAGCCACTCGCAACTTAGCCGTGATCTCGAAACGCTGATCCAAGTGGTCCAGCAAGAAGCTCACGCCAATGCCGACGGCGATCCCCAGGGCGATCGGAGCGGCCGCCACCGATGCGGCGGACGCTAGCGCGAATCCGGCAGCGAAGGCCACCGCGGAAGCAATGACCGTCTTGGTCAAGCCGCTAAAGATATTGACTCCCAAGTCGCTGAGCATGCGCTCATCCTCGGCCAGTTGTTGGAACTCGACGACTTCGATGCCAGCCACCAATACAAACGACAAGGCGCCGCCCTTGGCCGCGCTCTTGAGCAGCCCTTTGGTCCCGATCATCATGTTGACGACCTTGGGGTTATTGGTTGCGTACCATGTTTCCGTCAGCGTCCGGCGCAGGCCCGAATAGCCCTTAAATACGATCCGTGTCTTCCCTTTGTGGACCT
>CAYOPA010000472.1:0-4204 GCA_964405625.1 uncultured Bryobacterales bacterium | reverse complement strand
CCCGGCGCCAGCCGGGCCGCCTCGTGAAAAGCCTCCAGCGCCGCTTCCAGGTCGCCGGTGCGCTCGGCGGCGTAAGCGCGCTCCAGCGCGGCGGTCTCCGGCGGGGAGGGCATGTCGAGCTCGGCCAGGGCCCGCCGGGCTGGCTCTTGGGAAGAGGCGGTTGCGGCGGCGCGCTCAAACAACGTCCGCGCGGCCACCGGATCGCCCGCTTGGAGCTCCAGATAGCCGAGCTGCAAGGCGGTGGGCCCGTGCTCGGGGTCCAACCCCAACGCCTCGGAAAATGCCGCCCTGGCGCGGCGCCGCTCGCCCGCCTTGAGCAGCGTAAAGCCCAGCTCGCGGGCGATTTCAGGGCGTTCGGGGGCTAGCAGCCGAGCGTCTTCAAACGCAGCGGCGGCGCCGACGAGATCGCCGGAGCGAAGCAGTCTGTACCCTTGGTCCAGCAGATCCGCGACGGGATCCGCACTTTGCGCGGCGAGTGGCAGGCACGCGAAGACCAGCAGCAATAGCCGGATCATCGCGGATACTTCCTGGCGCTATTGAATCACAGCGCGGGCCGATCGGCAATCAGAAACAGTTTCCGCCCGAGATGGCAGGTACAAAATGAACCTCGGCGTCCGGCGCGACCCGGGCGAGCAGGCCCAACGGCTCAACCTCGCCGTCAACAGCCACAGCCAGGTTGGAGCGCAGCCGGTCGCCGTCGCACAGCCGCGCCTTGAGTCCGGGATGCCGCTGCTCCAGATCGTCGAGCAGCGCGCGGACCGTGGCGCCGGAGGCCTCCAGCTCGCTCGCGCCGCCGGCGATCTCGCGCAGCATCGTGGGCAGAAAGATGCGCGGCATGGGGCGTGGTCAAATGTCGAACGCTTCCCGCAGCGAAATCGAGAAACCGGGTAGCAGATCAGGCGCAGTCAGCGCGTCATCCTCGCCCAAGACTGTTTCCTTGCCGTACCGGTCGATGATCCGCGCCGAGCGGTCCTCGAGGTCAATCATCCAAACAATGACGCATCCGTTCGCCAGGAAGCACGCGAACTTCGTCCGAGCTTCGTCCCGGTCGTCGCCCGGCTCCAAGACCTCGATCGCCAAATCCGGCGCGCCCTCTACCCAGTCATTCGGGTCAATCGCCGCCACGCGCTCGTTCGTCATGAAGAAAGCGTCAGGGCCGCGAAGTGAATCGGGATTGCGGCCCAAGATGAAGCCGAGCGTTGCGCCGATTTCCCCGATCGGGTTCTCCTGCAAGTAGGTTCCCAGCTCCCGAATCAAACCTGACACTACGCGGGAGTGCTGAAACTTCGAAAACGGCCGCTCCACAAGCTCCCCTTTCACCAGCTCGTAGCGCTTGCCGTCGTCCGGCAAGGCGGCGTAGTCGGCGAGGGAGAGCAGCGTCTTGGTCGCCATGACGCCTCTCAGTCTATGTCAATCGGCCGCGATCGGCTCTAATTCCTGTTCCCAGATCGCCTCCATCACGCGCGGCGGGCTCATCGGCAGCCGGCGCATCCGCACCCCGACCGCTCCGTGGATGGCGTTGGCCAAAGCGGCCGGCGGCGGCACGATCGAGGCCTCGCCGACGCCGCGCACCCCGAACGGATGCCCCGGGTTGGCGACCTCGATGATGCAGGTGTCGATCATCGGCAGGTCCAGCGCCGTCGGCATGCGGTAGTCCAACAGCGAGGAGTTCGCCATCACGCCGTCGGCGGTCATGAAATACTCCTCGTTCAGACCCCAGCCGATGCCCTGGACGCTGCCGCCCTGCATCTGGCCCTCGACGTAGCTGGGATGAATCGCCTTGCCGGCGTCCTGGAAGGAGGTAAAGCGCAGGATCTTCGTCTTGCCGGTCTCCGGATCGACCTCCACATCGACGATGTTGCCCGCGAACGAGCCGCCCACGCCCTTCGGCTTCACCGTCGCCCTGCCGACGACCGGTCCGCCGGTTTCGCTGAGCTTTTTGGCGAGCTCCTTGAAGCTGAGCGCGTGGTCGCCCGAGCGGAAAGTTCCGTCGGCGAGCTCCACCGTGTAGGCTTCCACGCCCCACAGCAGGGCGGCGCGCTGCTTCATCTGCGCCGCCACGTCGTGCGCGGCGTCATGCGCGGCCAGCCCGGTGGCGAAGGTGACCCGGCTGCCCCCGGTGACGGAGGTGTAGCCGATCGAGTCGGTGTCCGCCACGCTCGGCCGCACGTCCGCCGACTCGATGCCGAGGACTTCGGCTGCCTGCATGGCGACCGAGGTGCGGGTGCCGCCGATGTCGCTGGAACCTTCCACCAAGTTGATCGTGCCGTCGGAGAGCACGCTGATCGTGCAGCTCGACTCCAGGCCGACGTTGAACCAGAACCCGACCGCCACGCCGCGTCCGCGGTTTGGGCCTTCCAGCGGCGCCGAGTAGTGCGGGTGAGCCTTCATCGCCTCCAGCACTTCCACCAACCCGATGCGCGGATACTTGACGCCGTCGGCTCGCCGCGTGCCTTCCTTGGCTGCGTTTTTCAGGCGCAGCTCGATCGGGTCCATGCCCAGCCGCTCGGCGATCTGGTCGACCACCGTCTCGGCGGCGAAGGCCGCGTTGGTGGCGCCGGGCGCCCGGTAGGCGGCCGTGGAGGGCTTGTTGACGACCACGTCGAAGCCGTCCACGCGGACGTTGTCAATGTCGTAACAGGCAAAAACGCACATCGCGCCGGGGACCACAAACGACTCCGGGTAGGCCCCGGCTTCGTAGGCCATCCACGCTTCGGCGGCGACGATTCGGCCGTCGTTCGTGGCGCCGATCTTGACGCGGATGTGCGAGCCGGGGGTCGGGCCGGTGCCTTCAAAGACTTCCTGGCGGCTCATCACCATCTTCACCGGCCGGCCGGTTTTCTTTGACAGCAGGGCGGCCACGGGTTCGAGATAAACCGGGATCTTGCCGCCAAACCCGCCGCCAATCTCCATCGGCGTCACCTTCACCTGCGAGACGGGAATGTCGAGGATGGCGGCGGTGGAGTCGCGGACGACGAAGGCGCCCTGGGTGGAGGTCCAAATCTGGAGCCGGCCGTCGTTGTTCCACAGCGCGGTCGCGTTCTGCGGCTCGATGTAGCCCTGGTGGACGGTCGCGGTGTCAAAGCTCTCTTCGATGATCACGTCCGCTTGGGCGAAACCGGCGTCGGCGTCGCCCTTGTCGTAGCGGAAGTGCTCGGCGATATTGCCCGGCCGGTCGGTCTGCTCGCCGAGCTCCTTGGTGCGCAGCGACTCATGCAGGATCGGGGCGCCCTCGGCCATCGCCTGCTGGGTGGTGGTCACCGCCGGCAGCGGCTCGTATTCCACCTTGATTTTTTGCGCCGCTTCCTGCGCGACGTGCAGGCTGACGGCCGCCACGCCCGCGACGGCGTGCCCCTTGTAGAGGACTTTGCCGGACGCGAGCACGTTGCCGCGCATGAAGCTCAGCTTCTGCTCGCCTTCGCCCAAATCGACCATGCGGTCGCCGGAGTCGCCCAAGTCGGCGGCGGTGACCACGGCTAGTACGCCTTCCATCGCCTCGGCGGCGCTGGTATCAATCGAGCGGATGCGGGCGTGGGCGTGCGGGCTGCGCAGCACCGCGCCATGAATCAACCCTGAGAGATGCACATCGGCGCCGTAGAGGGCGCGGCCGGTGACCTTGTCGGCGCCGTCATGGCGAACGGGACGGGTGCCGAGCACTCGAAACTGCTTGGTGGCGAGCACCATGTTGGGCTCATAGGCGTCAGGCTTCTGGGTCATCTTCAGGCCTCCTGCCGCACGCGTTCGGCGGCGTGCTGCACGGCGCGAACGATCTTATCGTAGCCGGTGCAGCGGCACAGGTTGTTCGACAGCCACAGGCGGATCTCCCGCTCGCTGGGGTCGGGGTTCTTGTCGAGCAGCGCCTTGGCCGCCACCAAAAACCCCGGCGTGCAGACGCCGCATTGCAACGCCGCGTCTTCCAAAAAACACTGTTGCAGCGGGTGCAGCTCGTAGCGGTCGGCCACGCCCTCCACGGTGGTGATCTCGGTTCCATTCGCTTCCACGCCGAGCTCCAGGCAGGAGCAGATCAGCCGGCCGTCCTGGATCACCACGCAGGCGCCGCAATTGCCGTCGCCGCAGCCTTCTTTCACGCTGGTCAGGCGCAGCTCCTCGCGCAGCACCTCCAGCAGCGACTGGCGCGGCTCGCACAAGAACTCGCGCGGCTCGCCGTTGACGGTGGCTTGACAGTAGGTTTTCTTCGGCATGT
>CAYOPA010000471.1:0-4243 GCA_964405625.1 uncultured Bryobacterales bacterium | reverse complement strand
CAGCGCCAGCATCGCGCCCTCACCTTCCAGTTGCAGCCGCGAGCCGATGATGATAACCGCCACGCCGAACAGACCCGTCACGCCGTTGCCCACCGCCAAGTCCAAACGGCACATCTTGAGCATCCCCGTCCCTTTGCGGCCCTGCTCCTGAATCCAGTAGCCGTAGGAGAGCAGCGTGACCGTCCCCCCCACGCCGCCGAGCACGGCCAGCACCCACTCCGAGCCCTGCGCCGGGATGGTCGGAATAAAGCCGATCGCCACATCCCCCCAGTCGGGCGCGATCACCACGGCCGTCAGGATCACCGTCACGAACATGACGCCGATCAGGATGGACATGATCCGCTCGAACAATTCGAAGCTGCCGAACAGCACCATCGTCAGCCCGATCAGCGAGTGGATCGTCCCCCAAACCAGCACCGAGGTCGCCGCATCGTCGCCGATCTGATAGAAGCCCGTGCCCGCCACCCCGCAAGCGCTTGTCAGGGCGCGTCCAACCACCACCGAGAACAGCAGAATGTAGACCAGAAAAACCCAGCGAATCCAGCCGCCCAGCCGCCAGGTCCAGCCCTCCAGCACCGTCATCCCCGTGGAGAGCTGCCAGCGCGCGATGCCTTCCGTCAGCGTCCACTTCATCAACGCGCCGATGGCCACGCACCACAGCACGGCCAGCCCAGCCTCGGAGCCGGCCAGCGTCGAGGTCAACAAGTCGCCCGCACCCACGCCCGTGGCCGCCAGCAGGATGCCGGGCGCAATGATGCGAAATCCAGAAATCGGTTTTTCCATGGGGAAACCCGATCATAGACGATTCAGCCCGTCGAGCTCACCCCGATCGACCGCGAAGGAATGACTGGGCGATGCATTCGGAGCGTTGCGATAGCACAGCCCCGGGTTTCAGCCCGGGGACAGGGAGGGCGTAACGCAAGAGATTCCCCGCACTGAAGTGCGGGGCCATGGATTCGCCGCGAGCCTAACTGCTGGCCGTGCCGCGCGGATCGGTCGGCGGGAACGACGCCTGCCAGCCTTCTTGCAACATGCCGGCCAGCCCGTTTACCAAGCTGCCGGTTTCGGGCCGTCCCACAATGTTGCGCGTTTCACCCGGATCTTCGCGGTAATCGTAGACTTCGGCGGCTCGGAACGGCGAGCCCTCGGCGGTCCACTCCGTATAGCGAAATCGCTTGGTGCGCATGGTGCGCCCCATGCCCGGACCCACGCCGGGAATCTCGCGCGGCAGACCGCCAAAGACCGCCCGCTTCCACAGCCGGTCCTGGTCCTCAAACAAGGGCGTAAAGGCCGAGCCCTCCAGCCCGTCGGGGATCGGCACATTCGACAGGTCGCACAGCGTGGGAAATAGGTCCACCAGCTCGGTCAGCGCGAAGCTCTTCCGACCCCCGCCGCGTCGGCCCGGCGAGCGGAGAACCAACGGCGTACGAAGCGCATTCTCAAAGTTGGTGTCGCCGCCCCACAAGCCGTGCTCCCCCAGGTGATAGCCGCGGTCTCCCCACAGTGCGACGATTGTCTTATCGGCCAGTCCGAGATCGTCGAGCGCAGCCAACAGCCGGCCCACCTGCGCGTCCATGTAAGAAATCGAGGCGTAGTAGGCGCGGATCAGCTCGCGCTGGAGGTCCGGCTCAAGCGGCCCCTGGTCGGGTACGTCAGCGTAGGAGCGCAACCGCTCGGAGCCATGCACGGCGAAGAGCGGCGAACCGATCGGAGCGTCGGGTTGATCGCTGGGCTTGATCAAGCCCTTGGGGTAGAGGCCGAAGTAGTGCTTCGGCGCGGCGAACGGTAGGGCGGGCCTTTCTAGATTGACCGTGAGAAAGAACAGCCCGTCGCCGCGCAGATTCTTCATGTCCGCGATGGCGGCGCCGACCGTGCGGCCGTCGGCGAGCTCGTTTTCGGGCGTGTCGAGCGCTTGGCGGCTGGCGCCCAGCCCGGTCTCCGCCGCCGTTCGACCGTGCGCCACGGCGCGATAGCCGTGCCGCTCGAAGTGCTGGGGCAGGTTGGGCCCCGAACGCGATCCCTCCGGGCGGATGCCGGACAGGGCGGCGCGTCGCGACGCGGCATTGTCAGCCTGCTGCACGTAGTTCCGCAGCAAGGTCAGCCCGCGCGAAGCCAGCTTGTCAATGTTCGGTGAGAGGACGTCGGCGCTGCCGTAACAACCCAGTTCCGGACGCAGGTCCGCCACCGAGATGAACAGGACATTCAGCTCCGGGGCGGGGCGTTTTTTCCGGGCCCAGGTCTGGGGCGCGCCGGAGATGGCGGCAAGCCCTGCCCCCAAGGCCTGGCGGCGAGTCAAGCGGCTCATACAGAGCGGATTAGCACCCTCAGCGTACCACTCCCGAAGCCCGCAACGCCGTCAGCCAACTGCGCGTGCCGAATTCCAGGCAAGAGCGGGTGGCGACGCCTGCCGCAAACTCCAGAGCCTCGCCGAAGTGCTCGCCCCGCGCCAGTGCGAACGCGAAGGCGCCGTGGAAGAAATCGCCCGCTCCCAGCGTATCCACTGCCTCAATCGGCTCCACCGGCGTTTCGCCGGACTCGTCTGGCCCATCCCATAGCACCGAACTCGCTCCCCGCGTTATCGCTCGGAATGGCACGCCGAGCTCCGTCAGGCGCCGCAACACGGCTGCGTGATCGGCGGCGCCGGGCGGAAAGAAGCTCTCCGAGCAGATGGCGACATCGACCAGGGGAAGCAACTCCGCGAAGCTCTCCTTCCATGTTCCCGCATCCAGAACGGACGGGACTTCCCACTCGCCGGCTACCCGCGCGGCGCCCAGGCTCGCTTCCCTGAGGTGGCCGTCGAGCATCAACACGTCAACGTCGTCGGGACATACACTGGGGTCAAATCCCACTTCGGGCAGCCCTTGCGCGACCGTCGAAACCACGGTGCGGTCGCCGCCGGGATGGCTGACGAGGATCGACGCCATCGCCGGGAAGCCGTCGCGGTCGGCGGCGGCGTCGACCACCTCCACGCCTTGCGCTTCCAACTCCTCGCGGACCATCCGGCTGAAGGGGTGCGATCCCAGGGCCGTGTACAGCCGCGCCCGCCCGCCGAGCGCCGCGAAAACCACCGCCGCGTTGGCCGCCGGCCCGCCCCCGAACACGGCTCGCTCCAGCACCTCGTTCTTGCTGTTGGGCTGGGGAAAACCGTTCACCCGCCAGACGAGATCCAGCGTGCTCAAACCGACGAAGAGACCCACGGGACGCATCAGCAACAGCTTACGATGATCTCTTGGCCCGCTCGTTGCGACCTTTCGCCCGGTCGCGGCATCTATCGAAAAGGCCGCCAATCTACCGTATCCCGATGGGGATTCAGTAGATGGCCCCAATGTTGGTAAGATGGGAGCCTTAAGAGGCCCACGAAAACACCATGGCGAAGATCCTGATCCCCACGCCCCTGCGGCAATATGCCGGCGGCTCAGACGCCGTCGAGGTCACCGCGTCCACGGCCGGCGAAGCGCTGGCGCAGTTGGTCGAACAGCACCCTGACCTCAAAAAGCAGCTCTTTAATGACGAGGGGCGCCTGCGCAGCTTTGTGAACGTCTACGTCAGCGACGAAGACATCCGTTACTTGGACCGCGACCAGACGCCGGTCAAGCCCGACGACACGCTGTCGATCGTGCCGTCGATCGCCGGCGGGAGGTAAGAACGTATGGCGACCGCGACCCTGACTCCGGCGGCCTCGCTGCCTGAGCTATCCAACGACGAGATCCTGCGCTACAGCCGGCACCTGATCCTGCCCGAGGTCGGCATGGAAGGCCAGCGTCGCCTGAAGGCCGCCAAGGTGCTGATGGTCGGCAGCGGCGGGCTGGGCGCGCCGCTGGGCATGTACCTGGCGGCGGTCGGGATCGGCAAGATCGGCATTGTCGACTTCGACGTGGTCGACGTGACGAACCTCCAGCGCCAGATCATCCACGGCCAGAAGGACGTGGGCCGCAAGAAGATCGACTCGGCGGCGGAGTCCATGCAGGACATCAACCCGCATCTGGAGATCGTCAAGCACGAGACGATGCTGACCTCGGCCAACGCGCTCGACATCATCAAGGACTACGACGTGGTGGTGGACGGGACGGACAACTTCCCGACGCGCTACCTGGTCAACGACGCCTGCGTGCTGCTGGGCAAGCCGAACGCCTACGGCTCGATCTTCCGCTTTGAGGGGCAGGCGACGGTGTTTGGCTACGAGGACGGGCCGTGCTACCGCTGCCTCTACCCCGAACCGCCGCCGCCGGGGCTGGTGCCGAGC
>CAYOPA010000470.1:0-4243 GCA_964405625.1 uncultured Bryobacterales bacterium | reverse complement strand
GGTAAAGCCCCCAAAAGAGGGCTATGGAAATGCCGGGGTGTGGAAAGCGCGGACAGAGCCGCAGCTATCGCAGCCGCCGGCGTGCGCTTCCCACACCCCTTGGAAATCGCTACGGCTCGGTGCTACACCGCCGCCGGAACGTTGTCCGGCGTGATCTCGATCTCGTACTCGCCCGGGGCGCCGGGAATGTCAGTCAGGCGGCCCTCGGCCAGTGCGCGCAGCATGGGCAAAGGGTCAACGCCAAAGTGCACCACGCGCGCCCGGCCGTCGAGAATGGTCTCAATCGCAGCCCTCTCGTAAGCGACGATCTCGTGCAGACGCGGCACTTGCAGCCCCACGGCCGCGAGGTAGTCGAGAAAGGTCAGCGCTTCGGAAGCGGCGAAGGCCCTGGGCGGATTTTTTTGCCAGTAGTCCTGCAGAATGGCCCGAAAAACGTCCGGGCCGAGCGCCAGCATTAGCAAGCGCGAGGTGAGCCGAACGGCGCTGACCAGCATCGAGGCGCGAAACTCGGCGATCAGTCGACGGATGATCTCGAGCCCCGGGTCCCCGGCCAGCTCATCGACCAAGTCCGACGCGGGAGGCTCCGCTTCGATCGCCAGGGCGCCGAGCACGGCTTCCCATTCGGCCGGCGACGCTCCCCCGCCCGAGCCCAGAGAGCCCGTGGCTCGCCGAGCGTAGTTCGCGATCCGCTCCGGCGGCCCCATCTCGTCCCGCAAGCGCTTCAGGACTCGAAGCTGATCGGCTACGGCTTCAAGGCCCACGCCGGGCAGGAAGGACGGAAATATTTCGAACACAACCGCCTGGAGGTTCGGCAAGCGCGGCAGTAGACCTCGAGTTTGCTCGACCAGGTCTTCCGGAATCGCGCCGGAATGGGCGTCGAGCCAATAGCCCTCCACTTCCATCCCGCCGGCGACGTGGAGCTCCCAGACCCGCTCCAGCGGCAGCTCGGCGAGGTAGTCGTCCATCGACTGGCGACCATTCTTCTCGTTCGTATAAAGGTTGTGAACATCAAGCAGGATGCCGCAGTCGGCGGCCTCGGCGACCGCCGCGACGAACCCGCCGTCAGAGAGCTCGTCCGGACGCGACCGCAGGTAGTTCACTCCAGTCTCGACGGCGATCGGCAGCGCGACTTCGAGACGCAGCCGGCGGACGGCGTCCGCAGCGGTACGGACGCCGACGGCGGTCTGCCGAGGCGGCAGAAAGAACCCGGTGTGGAAGTCCGGCGTCCGGTTGAAGCTCAGATGCTCGCTCAAATACGGCGGTTCCAGCCGTTCAAGCACGCGGCGCAGGAGGGGAAGCTGCCGCTCGTCCAGCGGCTCCGAGCCGCCCACCGGCAGACCGACGCTGTGGACGAGCTTGCGTCCGGGCAGTGCGGCGAAGCGCTCCAGCGCCTCCTCGGGCGCTTGGTAGCGCTCGGGAAGATCCGCTCGCTCCAGCCACATCGTCTGCGGCTCGAGCTCGAGGACCTCGGCCAACTCGGGCAGCGCGGCGATCAACGGTTCAAGCCCGGGCGAGTGCGTGATTCCCACGCTCCAACGCCCGGGCTCAGGTTTCGTCTGGTCAGCCAACCAGACGTCCCCGTTCGTTCATCACGAGTTGCTGCTCGAGGCCGAAACCGATGTCGAAGCCCGAGAAGCATTGCGGGTGGCCGAGCCGGCCGGCCACTTCGGCGACGACCTTCTGGATATCGGCCAGATTGTAGGCGACCTTCGCCGCCAACGATACGCTCGCGGCTCGATTGGACGCCTTCCACGGAGTCGGGTCGGGGCCGGCCACCCGATCGAACCGCCAGGGGTCGGGCTCGGGATCGAGCACCGCGTGGATCTCAAGCTTCTCGTTGATGACCCAGTCGCGTTCGAGCTGAAAGACGCAATTCGCGCCGGAGAAGCACCGCGTACAGCCGAGCCTATCGACAATCTCGGCGATGCTCTTTTGCAGGGCGTCCACGTTGTAGGCGACCGAGGCCGGGAGTGAGATGCGCACCGGTCCGCTGCGTTGAATCTGGGCTGCCTTACGTCCAATTTGAGCTGTCTTTTCCGCCATGGGGGCCTCCTGGGTCAACCGGCCAACTGGCCCTTGGCATTGAGCACGAGCTGCTGCTCAAGGCCGAAACCGATGTCGAAGCCCGAGAAGCATTGCGGGTGGCCGAGCCTGCCGGCGACCTCGGCGACGACCTTCTGAATGTCGGGCAAATTGTAGGCGACCCGTGCCGCCAAACCCACCCGCGCGGTAGGTAAAGCCGCTACCGAAGGCTGTGGCGAAGGATCCCCGGCCAGCGCGGAGGCTCGCGCGGAGAACTGGAGCTTCTCATTGACGACCCACTCGCGTTCGAGCTGGAAGACGCAGTCCGCGCCGGAAAAGCAGCGCGTACAGCCGAGCCTGTCAACGATCTCGGCGATGCTCTTTTGCAACGCCTCCACGTTGTAGGCGACGGAAGCCGGAAGGGAGATGCGCACGGGTTTGCTGCGCTGGATTTGAAGTGTATTTTCAGCCATGGTGGTGGGGCCTTCCTAAACAGCTACATGGACGGATTTTCGTCTCGCCGCCCGGATTTCCTTGATGTCCGGCGGCGGAAGCGGGTGTAGATTACCCCAGGAATCCAGGATTCTCAATGAGAATCTGGGAAATGTTAGGGTGGATAGCCGTGGGCGAGAGAGGCGGCTTGACGAGCAGTAAGCCGAAAAGGTTGATGCTTTGCGACGGCCTTTCCCGCTTGTACGATTGAGAAGGAGCAACGACGATGAGCGTTCAGGAGTTGGATCTAAGCTCGGTCGCCGGTTTTCGCGCAGCGGTGGAGTGGATCCGGAGGAACGTTATCCTGGCGCCGACGCCCGGCGCCGTGGTCGAGCTACGCATCAGCGCCCCGGGCAAAACCCAAACGAGCGTCTTCATGGACCGCAAGTACGCTTACGTGATGGCCTTTCGCGGGCGCGACCTGATCTATGCGCTCGACGACGACAGCCAGGATTACGCTGCGCTGCTGGCGACCGCGGGCGTCGCCAAGAAGGAAGAGATCAAAAAGCTCAAGGGTTTGTTCGTCAGCCACATTTCACTAGGCACATTCGATAAGCCGTTTCGGAACTGCGACCTAACGAAGATCGTCGATTTGAGTACCTATTCTTCAAAAGAAACCAAAACTTTTGAAAACCTGCGCAAGCCCCTGTCGCTGCTGGTCTGCCTGCTGGCCGAGTCCGCCCGTTCGCCAGCGGTCGCCCACGACTTCAATCACCTCTACGAGATGCAACGTCCGGTCTGGGCGAAGGAAGCGATCCAGTCTTACAATCAGGCCGTGCGCATCACCCGCTGCGCGGACCAGCTCTTCAAGGACACGCCCCGCCAGGCCAACCGCATTGAGAAGCTCGACAAACGCGCCGCCGAGATCCGCGAGCTCCTGGATTTGCTGTGGAAATCCACCAGCCACAGGAGCAACGAAAAGCAAACGCTGAAGAGCGTGGTGAAGGGGCAGAATCTCGGGACCGGTAAAGACTTCGATTTCGCGGCCGAGCGCCTGCGCTCCATCGCCAAGGAGCTCGGCTTGACCGATCGCGGCGACGAGCTGAGCGAGATTGAAACGGCCTGCCGCAACCGCGCGGCGGTCGACTTCGCCCGCGACGGCGTGATCGTCCCGCCACTGGGCTCCCAACCCCCGCACTAACCGAGCTCAGGCTTCCAACTTGCCACGGTGCAGCACGTTGGGATTGACGTCCAGCGCCTGCGCCGCCTCGGGGATCGAAGCCCCTTGTTCCAGCCGCCGCACGGCCGCCAGCTTAAACTCTTTGGTGAACTGCCTGCGTGATAGGCCCATGACTCGATTCTCCGCAGGCCCGCGCCATCCGCATCCTCTTCGAGTATCTCGAGCCGCGCGCCCGGCTGGAGCGGCATGGCGTCCATAACACCATCGTCTTCTTCGGCTCGGCGCGCTTTCGAGAGCGAAAAGAGGCCGAGCTGATGCTGGAGCAGGCCCAGACGCCCCAAAACAAGAAGCTGGCCGAGGTCGCATTGAAGGGCTCGAAGTACTACGAGGAAGCCCGCGAGCTGGCCTTCCTGCTGGCGAGCTGGGCGAATGAGAACCGCGAGGCGGGGCGGCCGTTCTTCATCTGCTCCGGCGGTCGTGCAAGCGCGCCTGGGTTCCGCGGGCGCGGTCGGTCCTCCGGGCAGTGCCGTCGCGGTCCGACAACAAGGTGGTCAGAGCGGCGGCCTTGCGCAGGGCGGCGGGCGTGGGGAACGATTCGGAAACGCTCCC
>CAYOPA010000469.1:0-4254 GCA_964405625.1 uncultured Bryobacterales bacterium | reverse complement strand
TATGGTCGTTGTGGTTGGCGATCAGCGCGCCAGTGTGGGGGCTCACCGGCGCGAAGGTCGACGTGGATTTGCCGAACCTGAAGGAGAAGGCCGACGAGGTTGTCGAGGTCAACCTCGAGGGCAAGTCTCTGGAGGACGGCAGCCGGTTGCTGGGGATCCGGCATGGCGTGAGCGGCTCGATGAAGGCGCTGGTCAATGGAATGAAGGGCATCTATCGGCGCACGTACCGCTTTGGCATCGAAGCGGTTGGATTTGCCGACGAGGATGTCGATCCGATTTACGAGAAAATGACCGGCGAAGGCTGGTCGCCCGTAATCGACGTGCGGGACAAGACCAAGCGTGAGGCCGTGACCGTTTATTCCTACATGGAAGGCGATTCCGTAGCAGGCTTTACGCTGGTCTCCTCCCACCCCAACGAGGTGACGGTCGTCAACATCGTTGGGGACGTGGACCTCGACGCGCTCATCGAGCTCAGCGAGGAGATGGGCTTGCCGTCGATGCGAGTCGCCACGACGGAGCTTGAGAAGCAACGGGTGACCCTGCCCTCGCCCAAGCCCTCGAACCAAAAGTAAGAGTCGACGGGAAACCGATTGAAAATCGACCACTTAGGCGTCGCCGTGCGCTCCATCGAAGCGGCCCTGGAGTTCTACCGCGATGGGCTTGGCTTGGTAGTGGGCCATCGCGGAGTGGTCGAGCACGAGGGCGTGAAAGTCGCCATGCTTCCGGCTGGCGACGCGCGCATTGAGCTGCTGGAGCCGACCGGCCCGGAGTCCCCCATTGCCCGCTTTTTGGACAACCGCGGCGAGGGTTTACACCACGTTGCCATGGAAGTGGACGACCTGGAAGCGGCCGTGGAGCGGCTGAAGGCGCAGGGCCGCCGCTTGGTCGCCGAGAGCATCCAGACCGGCGCCGAAGGGTATCGGTACGTCTTTGTGCATCCCGCCAGCGCCGGGGGCGTGCTGCTGGAGCTGATCGAACGGTAGGGGCGGGCGGCAGCCCGCCCAAAACCCGTTGAGGCGTGGAAATCGAGCCCACGACAGGAGCATGGCAGTTAGTTCGCGAGGCGCAGCCTCGCGTGCACGGCTGGAGCCGCGCGCCACAATCACAGCCCGCCCGTTGCCCCCCCACGAGCCTCTCTTTTTTTCTTGACTTCCCGACACAGTCATTACCGCAACTGCCGACGGAAACGCCATACGCTCGCCGCGTACAGGGCGATCGTCAAGGCCGCCAGAGAGCCGATCGGCTCCCACAGGACCTCCAGCCCCGCGCCCTTGATCGTGATACCCCGAATGATCTCCACCAAGTAGCGCAGCGGGTCCGCGTAGGAGGCGACCTGAAAGATCCACGGCATGTTCTCGATGCGGGCGAACGCTCCCGAGCAGAGCATGACGAAGGGGTTGATGAAGAACGTCAGCAGTTGAGCCTGTTGCTGGTTGTTGGAGTAAGTCGCCAGCAAAATCCCCAGCCCCATCGCCGCAAAGGCCGCCATCACGCCGGAGAACAAGTACAGCAGGAACGATCCGCGCAACGGCAGCCCAAAAACCAGGTGAGCCACCCAGGTCGAGACCATCAGCCCGACCACCAGCAGCGTCAACACCGGAGTCGTCTTCGCCAACAGAATCTCCAGCGACTGCGCCGGGCTCATCAGCAACTGCTCAATCGTGCCAACCTCCTTCTCGCGCACGGCAATGGCGGAGGCCACCAACGACCCGTCCACGAACAGCACCACGCCCATAATCGCCGTTACATAGAACCAGGAAAACACCATGCCCGGGTTGAACATCGCGACCGCCCGGATCTCGCTGCGCCCCAACCGGGGGCGTCCGTCTTGCAGGCTGACCGACAGGCGGCGCTGCAAGAGCCGCTCGTTCTCATCCCCCACGGCCCGTAACAGGTAGCCGCCGGCCACCGCCGCCGAGTTGGCCACCACGGCGTCGATCAGGATCTGCACCTCGGTCGGCCGGCCGGTTGCCAGGTCGCGTCCGAAGTTGGGCGGAATCACCACGGCGACATCGATCGAGCGGCGGTCGAAGGCCCGCTGCAAGTCCGGCGCCGAGACATACTCGGCAACCACCTCAAAGGCGGTCAGCTCGGCGATCGAAGCCAGCAGCTCGCGGCTCGCCGGGGAGCGGTCGGCGTCGAGCACCGCCGTCGGCAGGTTCTTCACTTCGGGGTTGAGCGCGTAGCCCCACAGCACCAACATGATGGTGGGCGGGATGGTGAGCTGAAACACAAGCTTTGGCGCCCGCCGCATTTGATGCAGCTCTTTCAGAGTCAGCGCCCAATACCTTCGAAAAAAACGCATTTAGCTAATCCGCAAACCGCATCTTCCGGATCTGCGCCCAGACCGCAACGAACGCCAAGCAGGCCAGCACGGTCAGCACGGCCACCTGAAATCCGTTTGTCGCCCAGCCGCCCTGTCGCAGCAACGAGTCCCGCACCACCTCGATGTAGTAGCGCGCCGGGATGAACCACGAAAGCCAACGAATCTGCCACGGGATGTTAATCAGCGGCGCCAGAAAGCCCGAAAGCAGCAACGACAGCAGAAACACGCCAAGTTGCACCGCCTGGATGCTGATGCTCTGCGAACGCGTCGCGTGGCCCACCCACATGCCGAAGAGCACGCCGATGGCGATGTAGCCGAGCGAGGCCGCGAGGAACGCGGTCGGGTCCGGCGGCAGGTCATAGCCGAACGCGAAGGCCCCGGCTAGATACCCGCAAACCAGCTCGCCGACGCCGATGCCGACATACGGCAGCGCCGTGCCCACAATCCACTCCGTCGGCGTCAATGTGGAGGCGTACGCCTGAATCACCGTCCCCAGCTCATGCTCGCGCGAGGTGGCGATGGCGCCCAGCAGAGCCGGGAAGAAGATCAGCACCATGCCCAAAGCGCCGGTGCCAAAGAAGCGTCGGTCCGAAAGCCCAGGGTTGTACCAGAAACGAACCCGCGCTCGGATCGGCGGCGCCATTCCGGGGTTGTGGCGCGCCATGAACTCGGCGTTGAGGGCCCCGGTCACCTGCTGGAGCAAGAGCGCCGTGTTGGCGTCGGTCCCGTCGATCAGCGCCTGCACCCGCGCGTCGCGTCCGCTGAGCAGATCCCGTCCGAAGCCGCGCGGCACAATCAAGACCATCTCCGCGGCGCCCGATTCCAGCGCGTCCTCCGGGCGGCGGTCGGGCGACCACGGCACGAAGCGAAAATCCGCCGCGGCGGTGTAGCCTTCGACATAGTTGCGGCTCATCGGCGAATTGTCCATGTCAACAACGGCCACGCGCAGCCAGTCCGGATCCAGCGACAAGGTGAAGCCGAACAACAGGACCATCACCACAGGCATCAGCACAGCCAGCCACATGGAGAGCAGATCACGCCGGAACTGCTTCCACTCTTTTGCGGATTGCGCCAAAACCTTCAGCATTACTTTAAGCCGCCTGCTCGGCCCCGCCGCCCTTTCGGCGCTCCTCGATCAAGGTCAGGAAGACATCCTCCAAGCTGAACGGGATCGGCTCGATGGAGCGCACCTGCAAACCGGCCGCGTTCAACGCCTCCCGCACATGGCGCACGCCGGGCTCCTCGGATCGGAGATGCACATGCAGACGTTCGCCAAACTGGGCCACGTTCTCGCGGCCGAGGGTCCGGCGCAGCACATCGAGCGCAGCGTCCACGTTGGCGACCCGCACCTCCAGCAAGCCTCCCGGCATCCGCGCCTCCAACGCGCTCGGGGAACCCTCCGCGCAGAGCTCGCCGGCCGCCATGAAGCCGATGCGGTTGCACTGCTCGGCCTCCTCCAAATAGTGCGTCACGACCAGCACGGCGGCGCCGTTGTCGGCCAGCTCGTTGATCATGCGCCACATCGCCCGCCGAGCCAAGGCGTCCACGCCGGAGGTCGGCTCGTCCAAGAAGACCACGTCAGGCTGGTGCATCACCGCCGCCCCAAAGGCCACCCGCTGCTTCCAGCCGTCGGGCAACCGTCCCGTCAACATGCGCTCCTCGCCCGCCAACCCAGATACCTCCAGCGCCCACTGCTTGCGCACGCGCCGCAGCCTCCGCGGCAGATCGTACATCGAGGCGTAGAAGTCGAGGTTCTCGCCAATCGTCAGATCGTCGTAGAGCGTGAACTTTTGGGACTTGTAGCCGATGCGAGAGCGGACCGCGGCAGTCCGCAGACCCTTCGTGCGGCCCAACAGCGTCACCGTCCCCTCGCTGGGTGCGACCAAGCCGCAGATCATCTTGATGGCAGTCGTCTTGCCCGCCCCGTT
>CAYOPA010000468.1:0-4260 GCA_964405625.1 uncultured Bryobacterales bacterium | reverse complement strand
CGCTGGGGATGCTCAGCGGCCAGCGAGAATGAGCCGTAGCCGCCCAGGCTCAGCCCGGTGAGGCAGACGCGGTCGGGATCGCCGCGGAGGTCGCGGATCGTGGCGTCCAGCATCGCCAGCAGGTCGTCTTCGGCGGGCTCCCAGCCGCGCGGCCCGCTGCCGGCGCCCCATCGCGGCTGCTCGCCGGGCTCGTCCCGCTTCATGGCGAAGTCGGGGCGCCGGCCGTGGTTGCGCTCCGGGACGGCGCCGTCGGAGCCGCGGCGCGGCGGCGGGGCGTTGCGCGTGACGGGCGGGCCGTCGCCGATGTCCAGTTGCGGCTGGATGATGAGGAAAGGCAAGTCGCGGCCCTGCACCCAGGCCTCCATCACCGGCCCGTGCATCATCGTGTACTCCAGGTCGTCCCGCCCGTCTCCGCGCTCGCCGCTGCCGTGCAGAAAGAGCATCACCGGCCACTTGCGGCCGGGCTCGCTGTGGAAGCCGGCCGGGATGTAGAGGTAGTGCTCGCGGTCGGGGCCGCCGGCCGACGGCTGATAGGGCCGCCGCAACAGTTGAGCGCGGCTGGCGCCAGGCGCGGCCTGGACGCCGAGCGCGGTCACGCCACCTGCTCCAGCTAGCACGGCGGCGCGGCGGGTGAGACGTGGATGCTCCATGGCGGCCTATAATACCCAAGGTGCGCCGTCTCTCGCTTGTTCTTTTCGTTCTGGCCTTGTCCTGCTCCAAATCCGTTGACTATGGAGGCATGGTTCGCATCGAAGGCGGCGAGTTCTTGATGGGCGCGGACAACGGGTTTCCGTTTGAAGGCCCCATCCATCCGGTAACGCTGGACTCGTTCTGGCTGGACGAAACCGAAGTGACCAACGCGGCCTTCGCGCGTTTCGTGGAAGCGACCGGCTACGTCACCACCGCCGAGACGATCGGCAATTCCGGCGTCTTCCGGCCGGAGAAACACGGCTGGGACTTGGTCGACGGCGCGCAGTGGCGCCACCCTGAGGGGCCGGGATCCTCCATTGACGACCGCCAAGACCACCCCGTCGTCCACATGTCTTGGCAGGACGCCGACGCCTACTGCAAGTGGGCCGGCAAACGGCTGCCCACAGAGGCCGAGTTCGAATACGCCGCCCGCGGAGGCAAACAGGGCGCCGAGTATGCTTGGGGCGACGAATTCAACCCGAAAGGCGAGTTTCGGGCCAACACTTGGCAAGGAATTTTTCCGCGGCAGGACCAGCAGAAGGACGGCTTTGGCGGCGTGGCGGCGGTCAAGAGCTTCCCGCCGAACAACGACTACGGCCTCTACGACATTACCGGCAACGTCTGGGAGTGGGTGCACGATTGGTTCAGCCCGACCTACTACGCCACCGGCCCCACGCACAACCCAAAGGGGCCGTCGGAAGGGGCCGAAAAAGTGCAGCGCGGCGGAAGCTGGCTGTGCAGCTCGAACTATTGCCAGGGGTACCGCGTGGCGGCCCGGATGAAGACCGAACCTGACTCGGGGCTCAACAACCTGGGCTTCCGCTGCGCGGCCGACTAGCTCTAGCCTCCGATCGTAAGACTGCTCACATACCGTTTCCGGGGGTGGAAGTTCGCACCGAATCGCCCACGACGGACCCGCTATGTGCGATGGAACGCCTTGAGGATCTCCTTGATGCCATAGCGCAACGCGATCGGCCGCCCGTGCGGACAGGCCATTGGGACCTCCGTCTTCGCCAGCTCATCGAGCAGCCAGCGCATTTTGGCGTGGTCCAGCGGCATATTCACCTTGATCGCCGCGTGGCAAGCAATTGTCGCCGCGATCTGCGCTTGCAAGCCCTCCCGGGACAGACTCCGCAGCTCACGTTCGGGGGTATCGAGAATCTCGTGCAGCAGCGTCTCGAGCTCCGCCGCGCCGAGCTCCGCCGGGGCCGCCTTGACGGCGATCGTCCGCTGGCCGAACGGCTCCACCTCAAAGCCGTTCGCGGCCAGCTCTTCGGCCAACCGCTCAAAGACCAGCTCCTGCCCCGGCTGGAGGGTGAGCACAATCGGCATCAGCAGCCGTTGCGACTCCTGCCTGCCCGCTTTTCGACGAGCCAGGACCTGCTCGAACAGAATGCGCTCGTGGGCCACATGCTGATCAATCAGCCACAACCCGTCGGAGCCGGAAGCGACGATGAAGCTGTCGCGAATCTGCCCCAGCGGCCGGAGCCTGTCCAGCGAGCCGAGCGACTCCAGGCCCGCATCCGGCCGCTCGACCAACGGAGCGCGGCTATGCGGCCGTGGATCGAGCGGCGGCGGCGAAGCGACATATCCAGTCTCAGCACGAGGCCCCGGACGAGGCTCGGGCCGCGGTTCCGGGGCCGGCGGCGGCGCCCCGAGCTCGATGGGCGGCGCTGTGGAGAAGTCCATCCGCGCCGTGGGCGGGGGCTCGGAGCGCAGGCGCAGCTCCGGCGCCACCTCCTCCGGCCGGTCCGGCAACGGCGCCTCGTCATCCAATCGCCGGGTGGTCTCTGAAAACGGCAACGCCGCGGCCGGCTGGGCCGGCGACTTGGGCAACGGCAGCGCCGAGACCGGCTTGGATTGGATCAGTTGCTCCCGCAGTGAATCCCGCACGAAATCGTGCACGAACGATTGATGCCGAAAGCGCACCTCCGTCTTGGAGGGATGCACGTTGACATCCACCTCTTCATAGGGAATATCCAGAAACAGCAGCGCGAAGGGGTAGCTCCCGGGGGGAATGATATTGTGATAGGCGTTTGAAATCGCCTTGAGCACCACCTTGTCACGAATCAGGCGATTATTCACAAAGACATAAATCGAATTGCGATTGCTCTTGTGGACGTGGCCTTTGGAGACATAGCCGTGTACCCGAAAGCTGTGGCGCACGGGCCGGCGGTCCTCGTGCGAGGCCTCGGCCGCGCGCCACGGCGGAACGGGCGATGGCGCCACTTCCAGCTCGCGCGAAACGGGCTGGAGCTCGACCAGGTCATCGAGGGTTGAGGAACCAAATACTTGGTAAACCCGCTCGCCCAGGTCGGCTACCGGCGTCACGTTGAGCAACGGACCGTTTTCGTTCGACAGATAGAAGGATTTGTCGAGGTGGGCGAGGCTATAGTGAGTGACCAGCGCGGCGACGTGGGCCAGCTCGGTTTTTTCCGTACGCAGGAATTTACGGCGGACCGGGACGTTGTAAAACAGGTCCTTTACGGTGATAGTCGTCCCCGGCGGGAGGGCCGCTTCGGAGACGTTCAGCATCCGGCCCCCGGCGATCTCAACCCGCACGCCGACCTCTTGGTCGGCCGCGCGCGTTTCCAGGGTCAGCCGCGAGACGCTGGCGATGGAGGGCAACGCCTCACCGCGAAAACCCAGGGTGTGGATCGAGAAAAGATCGTTGATGTCGCGCAGCTTGCTGGTGGCGTGCCGTTCGAAGGCGAGCAGAGCGTCGTCCTCGCCCATGCCGCAGCCGTCGTCGGTGATGCGGATCAGGCGCCGGCCGCCGAGAGCGGCTTCGACGCGAATGCGCGTGGCGCCAGCGTCGAGGGAGTTCTCGAGGAGCTCTTTGACGACTGACGCCGGGCGCTCGACAACCTCGCCGGCGGCGATTTTGTTGGCAATGTTGTCGGGCAGGACGCGGATTCTACCCATCGCTTCGCCGATGGTAGCAAGGGCGCGGCGTGAGCCGCCCGGCTTTAGCCCGAAGCTCCCCCACCACCGTACGCCGGGACGCGCGAAACATCGTGTTTTGTTGCCTTTGGCCGCGCTTGGCGTACGCTAACGTCGTCATGTGTTTGTTGTTTTGGTTATTGATCTAAATGACGATGTTCTGTAACGTTAGTCATGTACGTCACGGTTGTCCGTAACCGTAACTCCCCGCCAGCCATCCTGCTGCGCGAACGCTTTCGCGACAACGGCGAGGTCCGCAACCGCACCCTCGCCAACCTCTCCCACTGGCCCCCCGCCAAAATCGAAGCCCTCCGCCAGGTCCTCAAGGGCCGCTCGGCCGCCGCCGACCTGCCCGACTCCTCCACGATCACTCGCTCCCGGCCCCACGGCCATGTCGCCGCCGTCCTCGCCGCCATCGACCGTCTCGGCTAACCCCAATACTCTTCACTTAATAATCCTGACGCGGGAGGCGAAGTCGATGCGGTCTCGGGATCGTGCGCCACGAGAAAGCAGCTTGTAGCCGCTCATCTTATGCTTGACTCCGCGCGGACGCCGCATGCCGCGGCTCGATTGCACACGCTCGTCGAGCAACTCCACGATGACCGCCTCATGAAACCTGCGTTTGTC
>CAYOPA010000467.1:0-4260 GCA_964405625.1 uncultured Bryobacterales bacterium | reverse complement strand
GAGCGAGGCTTCGAAGTCCTCGCGAGGGCCGTACGCGACTCCATCGAGAAGAACGAGCCGGAGGCAGGGCTAGACCGGCTGCACACGTTCGTCACGAAGTTGACGCGTACGCTGGCGGAGAAGCGGGGCATCGCCATTGACAGGGGCAAGCCGCTCCACAGCATCTTCGGCGAGTACGTCAAGGCGCTCCGCAATGCTGGACTTGTTGAGTCCGAGATGACCGAGCGCATCCTCAAGTCCAGCATCAGCGTCATGGAAGCGTTCAACAGGGTCCGGAACGAGGAGAGCCTTGCTCACGACAATCCGACGCTGAGTTACGACGAGAGCCTGCTCATCTTCAACCATGTTTGCAGTGCGGTCCGTTTCATCAGGGCGCTGGAAGCGCGGGCCGCGCGCGCCGCTGTTACTACGGCAAGCCAAGACGCGATCGATGATGAGATACCATTCTGACAGCATGCACAACAACAGCATGCAGCGGACGACGTTTCGCGCCGTGGTGAGTGTCAACGACTATGAGATACCAAGCCGTGGAGTTTACTGACTATTTCCCTCTGAGTCAGGCGACTTGTTGATCCAGACTTCGAGTTGGAACTCGGGCGCGCGAGGCGGTTTGCGGACGAGGCGCCCCGAGTGAGAGCGATAGGCGATGTCTAGGACGACTTGGCGCTGGGCTCGGATTAGCGGTGCCTCGATTCGGGTGAGAGGCGGTTTTTTCGTTTCGCGGGGTTCCGTGGGGTTTGGGGAGCTCGAACCGTTGGGTAAACCCGGCGGCTCATTGGCGACGTTCCCGGAAGGTCGTCGGCGCGCCATCACGGCGCGCAGCTTCCCCTGGAAGGGCTTCCCTACACGGCGAGCTTCTGGCGGAGCTTGACCGGTTGGCGCTCCTTCGCCCGAATGCGCAAATTGATCATCTCCACGAAAACCGAAAACGCCATCGCGAAGTAGATGTAGCCCTTGGGGATATGCTCGTCAAACGATTCCGCCACCAGCATCACGCCGATCAGTAGCAGGAAGCTCAAAGCCAGGATCTTGACCGTGGGATGGCTGTCCACGAAGCTGCTGATCGATCCGGCCAGCGCCATCATGATCCCCACCGCCGCCATCACCGCGATCACCATGATTGCGATCTCGTCCGCCATGCCCACCGCCGTAATCACGGAATCGAGCGAAAAGACGATGTCCAGCAGCAGGATCTGGAACAGCACGCTGCCCATCGTCGCCGCTCCGCCCCCGCCTTCGGCGTGCTCCTCGGCGCCCTCCAGCTTGACGTGGATCTCGTGCGTCGCCTTGGCCATCAGGAACAGCCCGCCCAGCAGCAGGATCAGGTCCCGTCCGGAGATCTCCTCGCCCATCACCGTGAATAGCCCCGCCGTCAGCCCCATTACCCAACTGATGGAGAACAGCAGTGCGATCCGCGAGAGCATCGCCGCCCCCAGGCCCAGGAACCGCGCCCGCGCCTGTTGCGCCTTCGGCAGACGGCCGGCCAGGATCGAGATGAAGATGACGTTGTCGATGCCGAGGACGATTTCGAGAATCGTCAACGTCAGCAGCGCAACCCACGCGTTGGGATCGGAAAACCAGTCCATGGGGGTACTCGCTAGGGGGAAGGTTCAGGCGGCGTCGAGGAAGCGGTCGCGCTCCTCGGGGCTGGGTACGCGGCACTGCTCCAGCTTGCCGAACCAGCGGTAACGGTTGGCGGCGAACAGGTCGTAGAACGCGTCCCGCACGACCCGCGGGATCAGGATCAGCGGATAGGCCAGCGGGCTCAAGCCGCGCAGCTTCCTGGCGATCCGCAGCGAGGCCGTGGTCTTTGTATAGGCCGCGCCGTCTTCGAGCAGCACGATCGACCCCACGCCCTCCGGCGGCAGCCCGGCGCGCACCAACAGCTCGCGCCCGGCCTCGGACTGCGACGCCGCGAACCGAAAGCGCCCCCTGGGGTCGTGGTCCAGCATGAACCGCACCGACCCGTCGCAGAAGCTGCATTCGCCGTCATAGATTACGATCGCCGGCGTTTCCATCCACACTCATCATAGAGGAGGGCCTGGGGGCTTGGCTGGTATACTGGCAGGTCTCGCAGCTCACGATGCCCGTACATCCCACGGCAGTCATCTCCCCGCAATCCAACGTCGCAAGGTCCGCCGAAATCGGCCCTTTTTGCGTGATCGGGGACGAGGTGACGATCGGCGAAGGCAGCAAGCTGCTGGCGCACGTCTACGTGGAGGGGCCGACGACGATCGGCGCCGAAAACGTCTTCCAACCGTACTCGACCATCGGCGTCTCCCCGCAGGACCTCAAGTACCACGGCGAACGGGCCGAGACGCGCATCGGCGACCGCAACCTGATCCGCGAGTTCGTCACCATCCACCGCGGCACCGAGGGCGGCGGCGCGCTCACCTCGATCGGCGACGGCAACCTGCTGCAAGCCTATGCCCATGTGGCCCACGACTGCCGCGTCGGCTCGCACACCATCCTGGCCCACGGCGCCACGCTGGGCGGGCATGTGGAGGTGGAAGACTACGCCGTGGTCGGCGCCCAGAGCGGCGTCCACCAGTTCTGCCGCATCGGCGCGCACTGCTATATTGGCGGCTACAGCGTGATCACACAGGACGTGATGCCGTTTTCGGTGGTGGTCAGCGAGCGCGGCGCCAAGGTCTACTCGGTCAACAAGGTCGGCCTGGAGCGGCGCGGTTTCGAGCAAGCCGACGTCCAGACCCTCCACAAGGCCGTACGGATTTTGACCAAGTCCGGCCTCAACACCGAGCAGGCGCTCGAACGGATCCAGAACGAGATTGAGCCCAACGAGCACCTGACGCGGCTGCTGGACTTCATTCGCGGCTCCACGCGCGGTTTCGTGAAATGACCGCGAGGGCGCAAGTCGTCCTGATCGCCCTGCTGGGCATGGCCTGCGCCGCCCGGCAACCTGTTCCGCCCGTGGATTTTAGCGCCGTCCAGGCCGCCGAGCGCGAGCTGGACTACGAGCCCACTTCCAACTTCGAGCGGCACGGCCGCCGAGCCGGCTACCGCATCTGCTACTGGACGGGTCCGTTTGAGCTGCCCGATGACTACGCCGGCCTGCGGTATCGCGAAGGGAAGTGTCCTGCGAGGTCCAAGGGCCAGGACCGCTTCTTCTACGAGCCCGAAGCGCTGGCCGGACGGGATGCGCCGGTGACCCGGTCGCTGGCCGGGGCCGCCGAGCAGCGCCGCTCGTTCGTGACGGCCCACGAGGATTTCCATGAGCAGCCGGGGGTGCGCGAACTCGATTCGGCGACTAAAGAGGCGTTCTCCACGTTGGCGGGCCTGCTGACGGCCGCCGAGGCCGCCCGTATTGCCCACGGCGCCGAGTCGCAGGAATATCGCCTCGCCGTGGACGAAGCGGAGCTGTTTCGGCGAAAGAGCGAGCTGGTGAACCGGACGCACGCACGGCTGCGGGAGCTCTACTCGCAAGTCGAGAGCGGGGCGCTGTCGCCCAGGGAAGGGCTCGCCCGCAAGGCCGAGGTTTTTCGGGAGATGGAGGCCGAGTGCGCCAAGTTTGAGCCCGGTCCGCAGGCTTTCGGGATGTGCCCGGCGGCGCTCAATAACGCCGGGCTGGCCTTTGACGCCACCTACACCCGCCGGTTCGAGGAAGCCTGGGCGGTCTACGAGTCGGCGGGCCGCGATCCCACGGAGACCGTCAAGCGGCTGCGCGAAGCCGCCGCCATAGCTCGCTGAGCTCCTCCACATCCAACTGTTGAGCGCGCAACCCGGCCTCGGGCTGGGCCGAGATGAGCTCGTCGTCAAACATCGGCTTGAGGTTGTTGCGCAGGGTCTTACGCGGGTGGAGGAAGGCGGCGCCGAGGAATTTCTCCAGCTCCGGCTGCTCCGGCTTCTTCTCGCGCAGGTCCAGCCGAATGACGGCGGAATCGACCTTGGGCGCCGGCTGGAAGGAGCCCGGCTTGACAGAGAACAAAAGCTCCGGCTCGGCATAGAGGCGGCAGATGGCGCTGAGGTAGCTGTAGCTTTTCGATTCCTTGCGGGCGGCGATGCGCTCGGCCACCTCTTTCTGCACCAGGAAGACCGCAAGCTCAAAACTGTCCCGCGCGGCGAGCGTTTTGCGTACCAGCGGAGAGGTAATGTAATAGGGCAGATTGCCCACGATGTAGTTCCGAAAGCCCGGTCGCGCCAGGGCGGGGAAGTCCGACTCCAACGCGTCTCCGGCGACCAGGCGCAGCCGCTCGTGCTGGAGATTTTCTTCCAAATAGCTCAGCAGGCGCGGGTCGATCT
>CAYOPA010000466.1:0-4264 GCA_964405625.1 uncultured Bryobacterales bacterium | reverse complement strand
CGATGGAGAACTGGGCGCGAATGCGCTCGAGGATGTCGTTGACGTGGAGGGGCGTGCGAGCTTTGATGAGTACGTCTAAGGACATGTCAACCTGGGACAGACGTTTGCGGCGGGCAGGCTCGGCCTTGCCGGCGGCGGGACCGCGGAGGCGGCGCACGGCGCGCAGTTGTGCCTCAAGCTATGCCTCAAAGGCCTCGAAGACGGCGTCGCGGATGGGGTCATTCATGGAGGGCTCCTGAGCATGGGCTCGGGTCTAGGATGCCGCATCCCGGGAGGTCTGTCAACACAGAATGCAACAGACCGACCTGTTGCAAGACGCAGCCATTCTCCGCCGGCGCTCCTCCAAAACAAACTGAGCCTAAAATGTAGAAACTCCAGGGGGCGGCTGTGCCGTGCAGGAGGGCCTGTGGCCCGACAAGTTACTTCGCGAGGCCCAGCCTCGCGTGCACGGCATAGCCGTGCGCCACTGTTACTGTTGCCACTACCGTCTCGCGGTCGTTTCCGCGACCCAGCTTTGGAAGTTCTCCAGGCGCGTGGACCAGAAATACGCCAGCACCGCGCCCACCGAGATCAGGCCCAGCGACAGGCCGCCCCAGATTCCGGCGACCCCCCAGCCCACGTGAAAGCACAGCCACCAACCCACCGGCAGGCCCAGAAACCAGTGGCCGATCAGGTTTGTGATCAGCGGGGTCCGGGTGTCGCCCGCGCCGCGCAGGGCGCCCGTGGCGACGACCTGAAAGCCGTCAAAGAGCTGAAAGAAAGCCGCGATATAGAGCAGCGTCACGCCGAGCGCGACGACCTGCGGGTCGACCGTGAAAATACCAATGATGGCCTCGGGGAACAGGAAGAACATCAGCCCCGTGACCAGCATGAAGACGCCGCCGATGCCTAGAGCCGTCCAGCCGGCTCGGTGGGCGCCTTCCGGGTCGCCGCGGCCCAGCGCCTGTCCGACACGCACGGCGGCGGCCGAGGATACGCCTAGCGGCGCCATGAAGCTGACGCTCGCCGCCTGCAGCGCGATCTGGTGCGAGGCCAGCGAGATGGCGTCGAGCGTGCCGATGATCGCCGTGGCTAGGGCGAAGACGCCGATCTCCAGCCCGCGCTGCATGGCCGCCGGGAAGCCCAGCCGCGCCAGACGGCGCAGCCGCCAAAGGTCCAACCGCAGCGACACATGCAGCAGTCCGGTATTCTTCTTGCGGGAGTCGTACAGCATGTAGCCCAGCAGCGCCACGCACATATAGACGCGCGAGGCGCAGCTCGCCCAGCCGGCGCCCGCCACGCCGAGCTTCGGCGCGCCCAGGTTGCCGAAAATCAGCACCCAGTTCGCGAGCGTGTTGACCACGTTGGCCGAAATCAACGTGAACATGACGGCCTTGACGCGGTCCATTCCTTGCAGGTACTGGCGGAACGTCATGTAGAGCAGCAGCGGCGGCGCGCTCCACAGCAGGGCTCGAGTGTAGGGACCGGCCAGCCGCGCCACCTCCGGCTCGAGCCCGAACCTGTCCATCCACGGCAGCAACGCAAACATCGGGATCATCAACAGGGGCGCCATCGCCAACGATCCGTACACCGCTTGGACGAGCGAATGGTGGCAGTCCCTGAGATCGCCCGCGCCGTAGGCTTGCGGCACCAGCGTGTCGAGCCCCAACAGCATTCCGGCCCCGAAGACGCCGACGGTGTAGAACAGCACGGCTCCGATGGAGACGGCGCCAATCGACTCGGGGCCCAGGCGGCCGACCATGATCGTGTCGACGACGCTCATCGACATCCAACCGAGCTCGGCGATGACCACCGGCACGGCGAGCGAGAGCATCGGCCGCAACTCCTTGCCGAGCGCGGCGCGGATCCGTTCGAGGAAGGACATAGAAGGGGAGGACGCCCTGCCTCGATGATCCGCGCTGGCGCGCCCGCAATGCAACCGGAGTTGACGCCGGGCGGGCCGGTGTCCGAAGCTACGGCTCGAATGTCGAAGCCGATCAGCCGTCGCGGGTTTGTCGCACTGGGAGCGCCGGCGGGCGTGACCGCTGAGCGAGTTGGCGCACAGTCGTACTCGCTTTTCACGCCCGCTCAGGCGCGCATGGCGAGGCGTTGGCGGATGCGATCATTCCGCCGGACCCGAAGTGGCCGGATTTCGCTGCGAAGACCTTTTTTGCGCGGGCGGTGGAGCACGCCATGCAGGGGTTTTGTGGATCGCCCCTACACGCCCGACAGGCGCTCCGCTCCGGCAGCGGTCAGGCGCAATCGCACCAGCTTCGCCGGCTGCAGCCGCTCGCCCGGAATGACGACTTCTAGAAAATTGTCCGTCAGCGCCGACGACCCTTCTTCCGACGAGCGGTCCAGCGTCACCGCCTGCACGGTTGCCCCTGCCAGCCCGCGCCGGAACGCCGCGTGCTTCTCCGCGATCAGCTCCCTCAAAATCCGGCTTCGCTCCTTCTTCGCCGCCTTGGGAACCTGACCCGGAGCTTCCGCGGCCGGCGTCCCCTCCCGCGCCGAATAGACGAAAACGTGCAAGTAGGTCAGCGGCGACCGCTCGATGAAGGCGCGTGTCTCCTCAAACTCCGCATCCGTCTCACCCGGAAAGCCGACCATCACGTCCGCCCCGATCGAAGCCGTCGGCATCATCCGGCGCGCCCGCTCGATCCTGTCCGCGTAGTGGCGAATCCGGTAGCGCCGCCGCATCCGCTTGAGCACCGCGTCCGACCCCGATTGCAGCGGGATATGCATGTGTTTGCAAATGCGCGGCTCTCCCGCCGCCAGCTCCAACACGTCCTGCGTCCAGTCCATCGGCTCCACCGAGCTGATCCGGATCTTCTGGATGTCGGTTTCCGCCAGCAGGCGTTGCAGCAACGAATGGAAGCGCGGCCGTCCGGACAGGTCGCGTCCCCAGCGGCCCAGGTTGATGCCGGTCAACACAATTTCGGGGTAAGTCGCAGCCAGCTTGCGGGCCTCTTCGACCACAAAATCGGCCTGAGCGCTGCGGCTCAGCCCCCGCACCGAGGGAATAATGCAAAACGTGCAGCGGTTATTGCACCCGTCTTGCACCTTGAGGTTGGGTCGGGAACGGTCGCGAACGGCCTCCAGCAGCGGCGCGGTCAGCAACTGGCGCTGCTCGGCGATATCTCCCACCAGCACGCCGCCGGCCGCCACGCCGCCATGGAACAGCTCCGTCCCGGCGTTGATAGACACCAGCCCCTGCTGCTCGGGGACGAGCAACGAGCCGATCCGCGGCTTGTGGGAGTTGCCGACCACCCAGCGGACGCCGGGCAGGTCCGCCAAGTCCTCGGGACGACGCTGCGCGTAGCAGCCGGTGACCAGGATCTCCGCGGAGGGGTTTTCGCGATGGATGCGCCGAATCGCTTGGCGGGCGTCGCTGTCAGCCTCCGCGGTGACGGTGCAGGTGTTCACCACCACCATGTCCGCCGCGTTCCAGTCCGCGCCGCGCTCCAGCCCGCGAGCGGACAGGTCCGCCGTGATCGCCGCCCCATCCGCCTGGGTCGCCCGGCAACCAAAGTTCTGTACAAAGAACTTACGGCGTTCCGACATCTCTCACCAACCAAAGCAAAGGGCGGGGCCTTTCGTAGCCCCGCCCTCGCCAATACAACGTAAAGCGATCTACTCGCCGGGCGGCCTGCGCTGCTTTTTGCGGCTGCGTTTGCGAGCCAGCGCCTGCTTGAGGCGGCGCTTCTCGCCGGGCTTCATGTAATAGGAGTGGCGCTTGACTTCTTTAATGATATCCTGCTGCTGCACTTTCCGCTTAAAGCGGCGCAGCGCGGAATCCAGAGGTTCGCCTTCATTCACGTAGACTTCTGCCATATGCCCGATTCACCTCCCTCGCGGGATGAATCCCAACTCTTTGAAGTGTAGCAGAGCCGAGGGGACTACCCGGCCGTCGGATGCTCCGCGACAACCGGCTGCTGGCGCGGCGGCGGAACGGTCGGGCCAACGGGCTTTGGTTTTTCCGGACAAACCTCAATCCAGCCGTCGCGCACGCGCACCGGATAGGTATCCAGATCGCAAAAGCCAGGCCCCGACTTCTTCACGCCCGTCACCACGCAGAACCGGGCCGCGTGCCACGGACAAACAAGCTCCTGGCCGTCCAGCGCGCCCTGCGTCAACGGCACGCCCATGTGGGTGCACAGCGCATCCACGGCGTGCAGCCGTTCGCCTACTTGTACGATCGCGATCTTCTTGCGACCGATCTGCACGGTCCGCGCCTGTCCGGATGCGATCTCGGAGCAACGAATTACCGGGGTGAACTCAGTCA
>CAYOPA010000465.1:0-4279 GCA_964405625.1 uncultured Bryobacterales bacterium | reverse complement strand
CTCCCGGAATATGAGGCGACGGTCAAAGCGCTGTCGGAGATGGACGGCCGCATCGTCTGCATCCACGACCCGTTCTCGGGCCGCCGCTACGAGCAGTTTAAGAACGTGGCGGAGTTTCATGAGTTCGACGCCATGTGCAAAACGGCCGTGCAGCGCGCCGAGCCGATCCTGCGCCGCTGCAAGATGCCGCTGGCGATCGAAAACCATAAGGGCTGGCGCTCGGACGAGCTCGTCGCTTGGGTGCGCTCTACGGGCAGCGAATACGTCGGCGTCTGTCTGGACATGGTCAACAACGTCTCGCTGATCGAGACGCCGATGCAGACGATCGAGACGCTGGCGCCCTACGCTCTGTTCGTCAGCTTCAAGGACATCGGCGTGGATTTCTACGACGAGGGTCTGTTGCTCTCCGAGGTCGCCCTCGGCGAAGGCCACATCGACCTGCCGAAGGTGGTGGCGATGTTGCGGAAGAAAGATCCGAACATGATCTTCCAACTCGAGATGATCACGCGCGACCCGCTGGAAGTGCCGATCTTCACCGAGCAGTATTGGAAGGTCTACGACGAGAAGAGCCCGGTCCCGCCCCAGGATTTGGCGATGCTGATCGACTGGGTGCGCAAGCACCCGCCCAAGAGCCCGCTGCCGCGCATCAGCGGCCTGACTCCGCAGCAGCGGCTGGCGCTGGAAGACGAGCTCAACGACCGCTCCATCGCCTACGCCCGCGCCAATCTGCCGCTGTAGCGCCGGAGCCTTCAGCCGTCGATGACCCTCGGCGCGGGTAGCGCGCCGCGCGCCTGCTCGTAGGCCGCCGCCAGTTGCAGCACGGCGAAGTCCGCCTGCACCCGGCCTACAATCTGCAAGCCCACCGGCAGACCGTCTTCGCTCAACCCGGCCGGAACGGAGATCGCCGGCAGCGCCGTCACCGTCACGAAGTAGCACGAGCGCATCCAGTCGATGTAAGAGCCCATTTTTTTGCCCTCGATCTCGGTGATCCACTGCTGTTCGGTGTCAAAGGCGGGGACCTGGGTGGCCGGAAGAACGAAGTACTCGTACTTCTCAAGGAACTCGCCGACTCGGGCGTGAAGCCGGGAGCGCAGCAATTCCGCCTCGATGATCTCCGGCCCGGTCAGGCGCGCGCCCCGCTCGACCTCCTCGATGACGGTGGCCTTGATCTTGTCGCGATGCTCGGCGACTTTGGCGGCGTGACTCTGATGGAACGCCATCGCGCGAAAGACCTTGAAAATCTTGTCGGCGTCGGTGAGATCCGGCTCGGCGTCCTCCACTTGGCAACCGAGTGACGCCAGCCGATCGCGCTGCTTGTCGAACACATCGCGAATCCGCTTGTCGAACGGCAACCCCAGAAGATTGGAGCACCAAGCGACCTTGACGCCGCGAAAATTGCGCTCCAACGGCCGGGCAAACTGCTCGCCGGATTCCTGAATCGACAAAGGAATGCGCGGGTCCGGTCCGGCCATGGCGGAGAGAAACAAAGCCGCGTCCTCGACGTTGCGGCCCATCGGCCCCACAACGCTGAGGGCGTTCCAAGCCGTACCGGTCGGCGTGCGCGGTACCCGGCCGGGCGAAGTGCGGAAGCCGACCACCGAGCAGAACGCGGCCGGATTGCGTAACGAGCCGCCGGTGTCGCTGCCGTCGGCGATCGGAACCATGCCGCAGGCCAAGGCAGCCGCCGCGCCGCCGCTGCTGCCCCCGGTGGTCTTCGACAAGTCGTAAGGGTTGCGCGAGGCGCCAAAAACCGGGTTGAAGGTCTGCGAGCCCGCGCCAAATTCCGGCACGTTCGTCTTGCCAACCGGCACGGCCCCGGCGCGCTGGATGCGCTCCACCAGCGTCGTGCTGCGCGTCGGCACGTGGTCTTTGAACAGCGGCGAGCCGTAGGTTGTGCGAATTCCGGCGGTGTCCTGCAAGTCCTTGTGGGCGACGGGCAGGCCGTGCAGCGGCCCGGCGAAACGGCCCTTGGCGGCCTGTTCGTCGAGCTCCAGAGCCTTCGCGCGAGCCTGCTCGGCGACCAGCGTTACGATCGCGTTGACCTTGGGGTTGACCGCCTCGACGCGGGCGAGATGCGCTTCCAGAACCTCCCGAGCCGAGATCTTCTTGCGGCGCAGCAGGCGCGCCAGATCAACGGCCTTGGCGAGGCAAATGTCGTCGCCCGGCGCGGAGCGGGCCTGGGACAGAGCGGCGGCGCCAGCCAGGAGCAGCCCGCGGCGAGAGAGAGAAGCGAAGTCAGCCACCAGCCGAGTATACCGTCAGTTGTTGTGGCGCACGGCTATGCCGTGCAGTCGGGCCTGTGGCCCGAAAGCAAATCTTACAGCTTCTCCTTCAACCGCATCGCCGCCGCCGCGGCACGATCCCCCGTCTCGGTTCCCGGATAGCGCGCCGCCAGGTCCTCGAGCTCCCGCAACGCCGCCTCGTATCTGCCGTTTCGAGCATGAATCTCGGCCAGAAACGCCTGCGGATGCGTGAAATGTCCAGGGTCCAGCCGTTTGGCCTCAATCAGATACCGCAGCGCCGGCCCCTCCCTCTTCAGGTGGAAATAGCACAGCCCGAGCTGCGCATTGGCCAGCGCGTCGTCCGGACGGCGCTCCACGGCCTCTTGGTTGACCGGCGTCGCCTCGTCGAGCTTGCCTTGTGCCAACAACACCCCGCCCAGGTTTACCAGCGGCGCGAAATCGTCCGGCGAGGCGTCGAGCGCTTCCCGGAAATACTGCTCGGCGCGCTCGAAGTCGCGGCGTTGGTTGGCCAGCACGCCCAAATCGTTCCAGGCGACGGCGAAGTCCGGCGCCAGCTCGACGGCTTTTTCCAAAAAACCGGCGGCAGCCTCGGCGTTCTGCTTTTCGAGCGCGGCCTGGGCCTTTCGGCGCAGATCGAGCGCCTTGCCGGGAACGGTCAGCTCCCGCACGGAGACGGTGCTTGAATCCGCCACATGGCGACTGCGCTCCCGTGACGAGCGGCGAATCGGAACCAGCGCCTCCACCCGGCCGCGCTCATCGGCCGTCCCGCCGGTAACCGCGAGCGTCCGCCGCGTCTCGCCCCACTCCGGGTGATGGACGACCACGGAGTACGTGCCGGCCGGCAACCCGCCAAAGCGAAAACGCGCGCCGGCCACCTCTTTCTGATCGTGATAGGGGTGGTTGACGCCGGAGATGACGACCACGGCCCGTTCCACGGGCGGAATCAGCTCGCCGCGCAACTGAAAGCGCTCCTCGGCCCGCGCCCCGAGCGCAAACAGCAAAACGCCGAACAACCGCAGTCCCAGCATCGTTCGGGTCTCATCGTAGCGGACGCCGACCGTGGGTGCGTTTCCGATGAACCTCACGCCGCCGGTCGGGGACGGTAGCGGGAGACTTGGGTCTGGTCTTCCCGCTTTTTCACTTGGGCGATGTCGTAGGCCGCCTGCATTCGGATCCAGATATCCGGCGTCGTGCCGAACGCCTTCGAGAGCCGGATGGCCATCTCCGGCGACACCCCAGCCTGCCCGTTGATCAGTCGCGACAGCGCCTGCCGGCTTACGCCCAGCGCCCTGGCGTCGTCGGTGACCGACAACTCGAGCGGCTCCAAGCAGTTGATCCAAACCGAGAGGCCCGGATGGGGCGGATTCTTCATCGGCACGGGATTGTGTCCTCCTCAGTGGTAGTCCCGCAGCTCAACATCCGACGCCTCGCCGGCGCCAACCCGGAAGACGATGCGCCAGTTGGCCTTTACAGTCACCGCCCAGTATCCCTTGCGGTCTCCCTTCAAAGCATGCAGCCGAAACCCCGGCGTCCGCATGTCCTCAATGATCTGGGCTTCGTCGAGTTGCAACAGGATTTTACGGACGTTGTCCAGCAGGTCCGACCGAATCCCGCTGGTATCGTCTCGCTCGTACAGGCGCTTGAGGCTGCGATGAGCGAAGCCCACAATCGCGCTTTACGGTACTGCGTGACGTTACGCTTGTCACACTACCCAGCCGGCGGGGGGCTTTCGAGCCGACGTGCGCACAGCCCTACCTCCGCAGATAAGGCCGGACGTATTCCAACGACCGCTCCAGCGCGCGCCGCGACTCCGCCGTCAGCGGCCTCTCGTCGGGATTGCGCGTCTTCCAGTTCGGAAAAACCCCGCGCAGGTGCAGCACGTAGTTCGCCGCCACCAACCCATAGGCCGTCACCTGTGACAGGAAAAGCGACACCCGTGCAAAGGCGTCCATCGCCTCGCCTTCCCCGCCTTCCTGCCAGCGATCCCAACTCGTTGCCAGCAGGTCCGCCCAGGACGCCACGGGCATGTTGCCGTC
>CAYOPA010000464.1:0-4283 GCA_964405625.1 uncultured Bryobacterales bacterium | reverse complement strand
AGCGAGCTCGGGTTTCGTCCACAATTGAGCCCTCCCAAATCGGGCCCAAAGTTAAGGCGAAAATATACTTGACTCATCATGACTAAGCGTGTGACCATCACGGACGACTCTATCGTGCTCGGAGTCTGCGGACTGCCGAAGCGCCTGAGGGGCGGTTTGCACGTGGCGATGCTTGAGGCATTCCTTGACGACAGTGGTAGCGGCGGCGATTCGCCGTACTGCGTCGTGGCGGGCTATATGGGCACGGGGCGGGAGTGGGCGAAGTTCACTACAAGATGGCAAGAAGCGCTCGACCTGGAGCCACAGATTGATTACTTCAAGATGAGTGAGGCCGAGAGTCGGAGGGGCCAGTTCTGGGGGTGGTCGCCGGAAGATCGCGATGTGCGGGTCGGCAAGTTTGTTGAGGTGGTTAGCCGATCGCGATTGAGCGAGTTGTCTTGTGCTGTTTCCGTTCCGGCGTACAACAAGATCCTGAGATGGAACTTGCCTGAAGCGGTAAGAAGCCCGTATTTTATGTGTATCTCCGGCGTCATGGCCGCGCTCAAATCGCAACTCCCGATGGGGGATCGAGTCGCATTGACCTTCGATGAGCAAGGGTCGTTTGAGAAGTTCACTGTCGGTACCTACGGCGAACTGAAGCGCCTACCCGGTTTCGCCAGCATTTTGGCGGGCGTGGCGCACCGGGATGACAAGATTACGCTCCCACTCCAAGCCGCCGACCTTGTGGCGTGGCAGCAGAGGCGCTTCCTGTCTACCGATGAGCGGCCGAGGGCTCACTATGCGGAGCTGCGGCTGGTCGGCGGCATTCGCGTAACGCTTACTGAATTGATGTTGCGCGGCTTATCCCAAAATCTTGGGCTGATAGGATGAACTTGGGCAGATGTGCGATGATTGCAGCCGAGCCAGCAGAATCGATGGCGCTGCTCCTGGACTTCCAGGAGCACGAGGGGATTGGCGTGCCGATAGAATTTCGCCTAACATACCAAGGGCCGCTCCCGGCAGATAAGAGGAGTAGCAGATCACGAAGGCCAGACAAGCAGCGAATCCGCAAGCATTTCCATCAACAGTTAAAGCAGTTGTGGAAAACCCACCCGGCCCTGCGATGGCAAGCGGAAGAGCTCGTGGAATTTTTCTACACACCATCGAATCTCGTTTCGCGCCCTGGACCAGGCCGCCCAGTCATTGACCGGGCAAGGATGCCAGATGAGCCGGGTGGCGGGCTACTGGATGGCGCGAAGCCCTGGGTTGAGCACGTCGGAGACAACTTCGACGAGTTCGGCTATAGGTTTGTCCCCCTTGTACGGCGCGACTACGGCATAACATGCGCCCTGGATATCCTGTTTTTGAGGCGAGACGCCCCAGGGGATATCGTGAGTGGGGGCGATATTGATAACCGAATCAAGACCCTTCTCGACGGACTCCAGAAGCCGAAGTCGCGCGATCAGCTTGCGGGATACGATGAACCAGGCCCAGACGAGGACCCGTTTTTCTGCCTGCTGGAGGATGACAGCCTCATTAGTCGAATCAGTGTGGATACTGACCGCCTACTGACACAGCGGGAGCCAGAAGAGCGGGAGAGCGAGGTGTATCTGGTTATCACGGTATCGACATTTGCGTCAGATCCAACCGCCAGCCTAGCGGCTTACGGATTAGCGTGAGGCAAGCAATGCACCATGAATTTGAACGTTTCTCGGACTTGGTTTCACGGGTACTCGCAGTGCCGGCATCGTCCGTCAAGGGCCGCGTAGAAGAGCACCGCAAGGCCGCCAAGCGCAACCCCAATAGGCCAGGGCCGAAACCCAAGGTCACGCCTTCGGCTTCGGCCCGCGCTTCCCGCGACCAGGACCAGGATTAGGCCGTCGTTTCTCCGGCCTTGCCGGTGACTTCGGCGTAGGTCAACCGCTTGCCGACGATCTTGGACGCGGCGGCGTTGAAACGCTCCGCGTCCTTCATCGGCTTATTGTCGCTACCCTTGCGGTTATTGAAGCGCCACGCCTGCTCATCGACGTAACGGAACAAATGGAAAGGCTCGACACTCACGTAGGTACCGCCGATGCCGCGCTTGAGCAGGCTCCAGAAGTTCTCCATGCCGTTGGTGTGGACATTCCCGCGAACGTACTCCTCGGCATGGTTGATGACCGCGTGCGCGTACTCATCGTTGAGCCCGTCATAACTCAGCAGTTCATCGGTGAAGATCGCGGCGCCGGGCTCAACGTGCTTACGAACTTCACCCTGCACTTGCCCCTTGCGGCGGTTCGGAATGACGCTGGCCCGTACTTCGCCGTGCCGCTCCAAAACACCCATGACGATCGCTTTGCCAACCCCGCCCCGCCCTTGAATGCGCTCTTCCCTCTTGGACTTGTGCATGTTCCGAGCCTTGCCGCCGATGAAAGACTCATCGGCCTCTACTTCCCCCGACAGTTTTACCTCGGAGTCGCCCTGGAGCGCCAAGCGGAGACGGTGGAGCATGAACCAAGCGGTTTTTTGGGTTACGCCGATGGCGCGGGAGAGTTCGTGGCTGCTGATGCCATTCTTGCAATTGGCGAGCATCCACATGGCCACGAGCCACTTGTCGAGCGCCACGGCGGAATCCTCAAAGATGGTACCGACCTTGATGGAGAATTGAGCCTTCGGGTGGCTTCGGTCCTTACACTGCCACAGCCGCCGCGACTTGATAAAGCCGACGTTCTCAGAGCCGCAGCGTGGGCAGGTCACACCATTGGGCCAGCGACGCTCAGCCAAGAACGTCAGGCAGTTATCCGCATCGGCGAAGTAAATGATTGCTTCCTGAAGAGTCTTCGGTGCGTTTGCCATGACTCAAGTATGCACGAGAAACTCTGATGAGTCAAGTATATTCGTGCCAAAGTTAAACACAGCGCCTTAAATAATTGCGCATAGACGACGTAGGATGTGGTTACCGGCGGCCCAGCCGTCGAACTCCGCCTCGACGGCCTCGATCACGGCGTCGAGTCGTGGAAAATAGCGATTGTGCAAACAACGGCGGCGCGTCAGCTTCCAGACGCGCTCGATCGGGTTCAACTCCGGGCTGTAAGGCGGTAAATAGTCCAGCACGAAGTCCGCGGCGTGTTCGTCCCGCCACGGCTTGTGCAGCCGGGCGTGGTGGTAGCGGGCGTTGTCGGTGATCACCACCACGCGGCGCCCGCTGCGGATGCTGCCGCGCCGCAGCCCTTTCATGAAGGCAAAAAAGCTCGGGCCGTTGAACTCGATTGGCCGGATCGATTTCGGACCGCGCAGACGCTCAGTCTCTGAGGGAATGCCCACTTGGCCGTAGATCCCTGCCAGAGTTTAGCAGCCGACGATGCGGAAAGGAAGGGTAATCAAGCTGGGTGAAAATCGGGGCTTTAGGTAGATGTGGTCGCGGCAGGGACGCCGGTCACCCAGCGCCCCCGAACAGGTGTGTCGGTGAGCTTCCGGAAGGCTCCCACCTTGAAGGCGAGTTGTGCGGCGATAAGACCCCCCGATTCGGCCTGGCTAGTCAAACGTCCGCGCTTCCATGTTCACTTCGCACCCACCATCGCGTCTTGGATCAACCTGGTCAAGCGCTGGTTTGCTGCGCTGACCCAAAAGCAGATCCGGCGGACGCCCATCGCAGTGGGCACGGGCTCGAGACCGCCATCAAACACTACCTCGCCATCAAGAACGCTTCGCCCTTGCCGCCAACGTAGGCCTGCGATTGAATTGTTGTGTTAGCGCTTGTGGAGCGTGAGCCCGGGGCCGACGTCTGGCTACGTCGCCCCGTCATGGCGATCGACGAGCTCCCCGAAGCTTTGCCGCCCGACCTTGCAGGCGCCCGGCCGCGCCGTGCAGGCGGAATCTTGTCGCGCGCCAAAGTCTCGCCACGACAATGACTTGTTAAGTTGTTGGTTTTATTGGGTGAAGACTTTGGCAAGCCGCTTGCTTTTCGTCCGGCGTGCTGCATCCATTCGCACCTCTCAACAGCAATTTCACGCCCGCGGCGGCGCCCGGGGCGTTGAGCTCGCGACAGCAGGCCCGAGCCGAGTTCGCGGCCATGCTCCGCGGCGACTCCGTCGAGCTCAGCCGCGACGCGGCCGTGCTCTCCCGCTCCGACAGTGATGCGCTGATTCCGATTGATCCGGCCGCCGAGCCGCTGCTGCGCGAACCGCCGCCGGCGACCGACGCCCCCGCGCCGGAGGAGCCCCCGGCGGCGCGCATCGCACCCCATATCCCGCGCTACGCCAATGTGCCCGAGTCCGCCCAGTGGCCCGCGGGTCCCTACCGCCAGGCCCCGGCCGAGTTCGGCG
>CAYOPA010000463.1:3833-4297 GCA_964405625.1 uncultured Bryobacterales bacterium | reverse complement strand
TGCAAGCCGTCGGATGCGGTCACGAAAACGTCGCCGGGCGCGAGCTCCAGCCGCACCTCATCATGGACGCCGGGATCGATCATGCCGAGCGGCGTGCCGCCAATATCGAGATAGGCCGCTTTGCCGCCGAGACGCACCGCCGGTCGCGGCTGGCCGGAGCTGGCCACAATCAGCTCGCGCGACTTGGGCAGCCAGCAGGCGACAATCGCCACCAGGTAACGCGCGTTCAACGGCCGCGCCAGCAGCCCCTGGTTCAGGGCTTCCAGCAGCGCGCGGGGCTCCAAGAACTTGGCGGCCAAGCTCGGCAATAGGCCGCTGGCCAGCGCCGCGTAAAGCGCCGCGGCGGCGCCCTTGCCGGTCACGTCGCCGTTGATGAGGGTGAAGCGCTCGCCGGGGATCTGGAAAAAGTCGTAAAAGTCTCCCGACACCTCCACGGCCGAGACGTTGCGCGCCGCCACCTCCAG
>CAYOPA010000463.1:0-3823 GCA_964405625.1 uncultured Bryobacterales bacterium | reverse complement strand
CCAGCCCCTCAAAGCGCGGAAACCCATCCGGCAGCAGCAGCTTTTGCAGGTGCCGGGCGGCCGTCAGGTCCAGCCGCAGCCGCTCCTCGTCGCGCGCGACGCGCTCGTAGAGCCGGGCGTTGTCGATCGCGGCGGCAACCATCGGCGCCAACAGCTCCAGCGCCTGCACGTGATCCTGGTCAAACGCCGCCACGCGGTCCGATTCCACATCCAACACCCCGATCACGGCGTCCTTGAGCATCAGCGGCACGGAAACTTCGGATCGAATGCCGGCCACCGCCGCCAGATAGCGCGCGTCCAGACTGGTGTCGCGCACTGAGATCGTACGGCGCTCAGCCCCGGCGGCGCCGACAATGCCCTGCCCCAGCCTCGCGCTTTGCCACTGCACCCGCTCGTCGAAACGCACTCCAAAATAATGGCGCAGCAGGCCGTTTTCGAGCAGGTAAATCGAGAAGGCGTCGTAGCGGACCAGCTCTCTGACGAGCGCGGAGATCTTGTGCAGCAGCTCATCGAGAGCCAGAATCGAGGCGAACTCCTGGGCGGCCTCGGCCAGCGTCTTCAACGTGGCGTTCTGGCGCACGCTCTGCTCAAAGAGCAGCGCCGCGTCAATGGCCAGCGAGAAGCGCGAGGCGATCAGCTCCAGCACGCCGCGGGTCTGCTCGTCGAAGGCGCCGGGGCGGGCCGATTGCAGGTCGATCACGCCCACGAGCTTGCCGCGCGCGATCAGCGGCGAGGCGATCTCCGAGCGTACGGCCTCCACCGCCATCAGGTAGCGCGGATCGGAACGCACGTCGTCGACCACCACGCTCTCTCGACGCTGCGCGGCCGCGCCGGTGATGCCTTCGCCGGGCCGCACGCGCAAGCGCTGGGCCATGTCGGCGCGGTAGCCGATCGAGTAGCGGATGGCCAGGTCGCCGTCGGGCTCGGCGAGCAGCACGGCGAAGAGTTGGTAGTCGGCGACCTTGCGGACCAGCTCGGCCAGATTGCGCAACAAATCGTCGAGGCTGAGGGGGTGGTTGGCGACGACCGCGGAAGCCTCGGTCAGGATTTGCAGCGGGTCGATCCGGCGCGGGGACCTGTCGCCGTGGTCAGCCGCCATGACCGCGCAGCACCGGCGCCGGATCGGAAACCATCAACCGGCCGCGCATCCGGCAGCGTGCGCAAAGCCGGAAACTCCGCCGGCCGCCACAATGCGCTCCTCTCCGACCGCATCGGCCACCAGCCGCACTTTACGAAATTCGAGCGAGCCGTGGGAGGAGTAACCGGCGCCACACTGGACGGTCTGGGCCCCGGCCAGGTTCGCGGCAATGGCGGCGCGCACCAGCTCGTTGTCGCTGAGCAACGCGGCGTCCAACACCGCCGTCACGGGCGCGCCCAGGCCGCACACGGCCAGCAGATCCACATAAGCCCGTTCGCGCTCGCCCGACAGCCAGGCGCCCGTGTTGAAGACCGTCAATAGCTCAGCGGCGCCCGCCGTCAGGGCCGTCTCGGCCTCGGCCCGCTTGGCGACCGGCGTCGAGTCCCCGAACGGGTAGCCGACCGCCGCGCCGATGCAGACCGCTCCGGAACTGAGCCGGCAGTAGGCTCTGGGCGTCCAGGATGCGGCTGTCCAAACCGCCCGAACGCCGAGCTCCAGCGCCTGGGCGCAGGCCGCATCCACCGCCCGCGCGGTCAGGCCAGGCCCGAGCGCGGCTGTTTCCAACGCAGCCGCATAGCCCCCGGGCGGACGCGGCCACACCGCCGGCGAGGCCGAATCCGGCTCGACGGTCACGGACGGCGCGGCTTGCAGACGCGCCAGGATCTCGTCGCCGATCCGCTCGACCAGCGCGTCCATCTCCCGTGGGCTCATGACAGTGCGGAGCGGCCCCGTTTCAAGGGCCGAACCCTCAATCGTATCATGGCCCATAGGCGTCCTTACCTGTTATAATCTGAGTCAGGTAGTCTCAAGCAACTTAGGTCCATAGGTATCAAATTATGCCGTTGTACGAGTACGAGTGCGCCCGCACCGGCAAGCGCTTCGAGGTCATCCAGAGGTTCTCCGACCAACCGCTCACCCGTTGCGAAGAGTGCGACCAGCACCCCGAGTGCGAGGGCGAGCTTAAGAAACTGCTCTCGGCCCCGGCGATCCAGTTCAAGGGCGCTGGCTGGTATGTCAATGACTACGCCGGCCGGGACAAAGCGCCGAAGGCTGACAAGGGTTCGTCGGACGGCGACTCCAAGTCCGACGGCGGCGGTAAGGGCGACAAAGGCGACAAGAGCGAAAAGAAAGAAGCCCCGGCCGCCAAGAGCGAAACGTCCAGCGCAAAGTCGGACTGAGGAGCCGGGCCAAGCCTTGCGGAGCGGGCGCCCGCGCTGCTGAACGCAAAAGTCCGCTACGCCCGCGGAAGAATCTACGCTAACCTTTGAGGCGTGGAAGCCGTGAAGGCGTCGGACGGGTTTTCGCGCGCGGACATCCGACGCATTCTCAAAATTCAGGAACGCAGCCTCAGCGCCTGGGAGCGGCACGGGCTGGTCGAGTCGCGAGACCGGCTCGGATTTACGGACTTGGCCGAGCTGCGCACGATCAAGCGCCTACGCGAGAGCCGCATCCCGGCCCAGCGCATCAAGAACGCCCTTATCGCCCTGCGCAAGCGGACCGGCGTACGGCGCCCGTTGAGCGATTTACGGCTGACGCTGGAGCGCCGCCGCATTACCGTGCAGACCTCCGGCGCCTTCATGGAAGCCGAGACCGGGCAATTTCTGCTGCCGTTCAACAGCCCCGGTCCGAGCCGCGTGACAACTCTGGAGCTGCGTCCCAAGGCCGAGCCGGTGCGAGTGGAGGAGGCCGAGGAGTGGTTCCGCTTCTGGTGTGACGCCCGGCTCTCGTGGTGGCGATCCCTGGGCATCGCCGCCGCCAACCTGCGGATGCGGACGCACGAGAAGGACGAGTTGAGGAGGCCGAGGAGTGGTTCCAGCGCGGGCTCGCCATTGAAGAGCGCGGCGGCAGCGCCGTCGAGGCGCAGGCCGCCTACGAGAAAACCGTTGCGCTCAATCCGCTGGCGGCCGGAGCCTGGGTCAACCTGGGCACGCTGTTCTACCGAGCCGGCCGGCTCAACGAAGCCGAGGAGCGCTATCGGCGAGCCCTGGAGATCGCCCCGCAGTACGCTCTGGCGCACTTCAACGCCGGCAATGTGTACGAGGAGCTCGACCGCCTGGACCTGGCCCAGGAGGCTTACGAGGCCGCCCTGCGCGTGGAACCTGGATACGCCGACGCCCACTATAACCTGGCGTTGGTCCTGGAGCGCAACGGCGCGCTGATGCAGGCCGCCAAGCACTGGCGCGCCTACCTTAAGCTCGACCCGGCCAGCCCTTGGGCGAGGATAGCGCGGCAACAGCTTGGCGCCCTGTTGGAAGTCAAACCCGGCGGCCGCGCGCGGCGACCCCGCAGACGCAACTAGCCCCAATATTCTTCACTTAATAAAAAAATGTGGCAAACTGTTCCCGAGGAACAGGAGGCCCGCAATGGCTCGTACGCTCGCGGCGCTGCCGGCCGGCAGCCGCATCGCCGATTTCATCAGCCTCGGGGTCCTCGCACGCTGGTTTCCGCGCCGGACGGTCGATCGCGTCTTGCGCGAGAGCGGCAAGACTTCGCGGCGTCAGCGCGATCTGCCGGCGCACGTGGTCGTCTATTTCGTGATCGCGCTGGCGCTGTACAGGCAGTCGTCGTATCGCGAGGCGCTGCGCTGTTTGCTCGAAGGCTGGCAATGGCTGGGAGGGCCGCCGTTGAAGGTGGCCGGCGATTCCAGCATCTCGCAAGCGCGCTCGCGCTTGGGCGTCGAGCCGC
>CAYOPA010000462.1:0-4303 GCA_964405625.1 uncultured Bryobacterales bacterium | reverse complement strand
CGCGCCTGTCCGGATGCGATCTCGGAGCAACGAATTACCGGGGTGAACTCAGTCATAGAGGTTCTTGGCTCAGAGGAGGGCTCGAAGATCGCCCCACCAAGCAATTACTCTAGAACGGACGACGCCGCGAACGCAAGTCAGTTGCAGAAAGAATCTCACATCCGTTCGATTCCGCCCCCGGCCGGGGGTCCGTGAGCCGCATGGTAACCTTAGGGCTGGACGCCGTGGCTAGCATGTTCGGGTCGATGCTGTTCCGCCTGACGCACCGTCTGCGCGGCTCGACCGCGCTGGAACGGCTGCGTGAGATTCGCAACATCCCGGGCCTTCCCCCGGAGCGGATCGCATCTCTCCAGCTCGACAAGCTGCGGCAATTGCTCGCGCACGCGGGCGCGCACGTTCCTTACTACCGGGATCTATTTGCAGGGATTGGGCTGGACGCGCGAGACATCCGTTCTCTCGACGACTTTGCCCGCCTACCGGTTCTCACCAAGGGCATCCTGCGCGAGCAAGGCGACCGCTTGCTCGCCGACGGCGTCGACAAGAGCGCCCTGTTTCGGCACCATAGCGGCGGCTCCACCGGCCGGCCGGGGTCGTTCTATCGCGACCGCAACGACGCGGACCTCTCCGAAGCCGGCACGTATCGCACGCAGGAGCAATGCGGTTGGCGGCCGGGCGAGATGGTGGCGTTCGTGTGGGGCTCCAACGAGAAAATCGAGAAGATGTCCCGCCTGGAGTTTGAGGCGCGGCAGATTCTGCGCTGTTCCTACCTCTTCGACCCCTTCTCCTCCAGCGCCGAGGATATGGACGGCTGGATCCGCCGCTGGCGCAACCTGCGCCCGTCGGTCGCCTTCGGCTACGCCTCCACGCTGGCTCGCTTCGCCGCCCACGTCGAGCGCCGCGGCGCAAAGCTGCCGCCGCTCAAGGGCGCCTTCACCACGGCCGAGAAGCTTTACAAGCCGCAGCGCGAGAGCATTGAGCGAGCGCTCGGCTGCAAGGCGTTTGACTGCTACGGTAGCAGCGAGGTCCGCAACATCGCCGCCGAATGTTCGCATGGCGCCATGCACGTCCATTCCGACTTCGTGGTGGCCGAGACGGAACCGGGCGGCCCCGGCCCCCGGCCTTTCGTTTTAACGGCGCTGAACAACTACGCCATGCCCTTCATCCGCTACCGCAACGAGGACTGCGGCGAGTTGCTCGGCTCCGCGTCGGCGTGCGGATGCGGCAGCAACTTCCCCTTGATGAAGCTGGACGTGGCCCGCGTCAGCGACAACTTCACCCTGCCGGGCGGCCGCGTCGTCCACGGCGAGTACTTTACGCACCTGATGTACGGCAGCCAGGGCATTGAGAGCTTCCAGTTCCATCAGCTCACGCCGGAGAAGATGGTCCTGTGGATCGTCCCCAGCCCCGGCCATGCCGACCGGCGCACGGAAACCGTCCGCAAGGCGGTCGACGAGGTTGAGCGTCTCGCTCCCGGCCGCATCAACGTCGAGGTGCGCGAGACGGACGCCATCGAGCTCTCCGCGCAGGGCAAGCACCGTTTCACGCGCTCCGACGTCCCTGCGTTTGAGACCGCCGCCGCCCCCGTTTCGGCCGGAAACTGAGCCATGATCGCGTCAAACCCCGATTTTGAGCGCAAAGTCGTCGTCACGCGGGCGTCGGCCGTCCGCTATGGCGAGCTTGCCGAGCCCGTTGAAGCCCCGGAACTGCCCCAGGGCCGTGTCACCGACATTGCCGCCGCCGCCGTCCGGTCCCTGCTGGCCCAGTGGGGCCTGGACGCCGCCCGTTTCGGCTCGCGTGATTGGAACCCCTTTTCCGACCTGATCCGGCCCGGCGAAAGGGTCACACTCAAGCCCAACTGGGTACTCCATTTCAACGAATCCGGCGGCGGCATGGACTGCCTGGTCACCCACGCCTCCGTCATTGAAGCCGTCGCGCGGTATGTCGCCCTTGCCGAGCCGGGCTCAATCGTCATCGGGGACGCGCCGGTACAAGGCTGTGATTTCGAGGTCTTGCAGCGAGATTGCGGCTTTGAGCGAATGCGCCAACGCCTGGAAGCCGGCGGCATCCCGGTTCGCGTGGTCGACTTCCGGCGCACCGTGCTCAGCGGCCACGAGGCCGGCGCCGCCCGCCGGGAGGGCCGCCGCGAGCTCGATTGCTTTGTGGAGGTCGATCTCGGCGCCCACAGCCTGCTGGAGCCGATCAGCGGGGACAGCGAGCAGTTTCGCGTCGCCATGTACGACCCCGACATGATGCAGCGCAACCATGCGCCGGGCCGTCACAAGTACCTCATCGCCAGGGAGGTCCTGGACGCCGATGTCGTCGTCAGCCTGCCCAAGCTCAAGACGCACAAGAAATCCTGCGTCACCGGCGCGCTGAAAAACCTCATCGGGATCAACGGCAACAAGGAGTACCTGCCGCACTACCGCAAGGGCCGCCACGGCGACGGCTACGCCGGCGAGCGGCTGCTCAAGGACGCCGCCGAGTCGCTCTCTGACATCGCCTACCGCCGCCGCGACGGCCTCACGCAGAGCGTGCTCGGCCGCGGCGGGCAGATCCTGACGCGAATCTCCGGCAAGCTCACCGGCGACTACTCGATTGAAGGCTCCTGGTGGGGCAACGACACGATTTGGCGCACCTGCCTGGACCTACAGCGCGTCCTGCGTTACGGCCGTCCGGACGGAACGTTGGCCGACGCGCCCCAGCGCAGAACACTGGCGATTACCGACGCCATCATTGGCGGCGAGAAGGACGGCCCGCTGGCCAGCTCGCCCATCGCCAGCGGGTTTGTCACCGCCGGCGCCAACATGCCGGCGCTGGAGTGGGTGCATTCGTTGCTGATGGGGCTGGACCCGCGCAGGATCGCCTTGGTGCGCGAATCCTTCGCCGCCTTTGACTGGCCGCTGGCGGGCTTCTCCCCGAGCGAAATCGAGGTCCTGGTCGACGGCCGTTCGATCAGCCTCTCAACCGTCGGGCCGCTCGGCGCCGGCCCGTTTGAGCCGGCGCGCGGTTGGAAGGGCCATTGCGAGCTCGAGCCCGAGCCCGCCGTCCAGACCTGATCCTTACTGCTTCAGCTCGCCTTCGATCGATTCCAGCTCCCGCACCAGCCCCTCAGCCTGCCTGCGCAGGTCGGAGACTCTCCGCGACAGCCGCTCCATGCGAACCCCGTCGGACGGCGGCGCGACGGACGGCGGCGGCTCCAGCAAGCCTTCCGGCGGCGCCTCCCCAGCCTCGGTCAACACCTCGGGCAGCGAGGGCCTCGACAGCGACGTCGGTCGCCGCTCGCCTTCCACGCTCAGCCTGTCCAGCGCCTGCTCGAACGTGTCCTCGTAAATCATCCGGTTGCCCATCGCCAGCACCACCTTACGAAGTTGCGGCATGCGGGCTGATTCGGCCTGGATGTAGATCGATTCCACGTACAGGAACGTGTCATTCACCGGCAGCGCCAACAGCTCGCCGCGCAGCACGCGCGAGCCTTGTTGATTCCACAAGGTCAAGTCACGGGCAATATTCTGGTCCTGGTTAATACGCGACTCAATCTGATTCGGGCCAAAGACAAGCTGCTGCTTGGAAAGCTGGAAGTAGATCAGCTCGCCGAGCTTCTCCCCATCGCAGCGGGCCGCCATCCAGCCAATCAAGTTATCCTTCCCGCGCGGCGTAAAGGGAAGCATCAGAATAAACTCCGGCTCCGCCTCGCCCGGCAACTTCGCCACGATGTAGGTGGGATTCATGCGCGCCGCCCGACCGGTGTCGCCCGACAGGCTCATGGCCACGTCCCAAACGTCCTCCTTGTTGTAGAAGACATCCGGGTCAAGCATGTGGAAGGTGCGGTAGAGCTCGGCCTGCACGTCAAACAGCGCCAGCGGATACCGAGTATGCGCGCGCAGATCGGCGGGCATCTCGGACTTGTGGGTAAACAGGTCCGGGAAGAGCGCCGCATAGGCCCCGATAATCGGGTCGGTGTCGTCCCACAAATAGAGCGTCGTCGTGCCGTCATAGGCGTCGATGGTCGCCTTCACGGAGTTACGAATGTAGTTCACGCGCCGCGTCTCAAATCCGGTCACGCCGATCGGCGCCGAATATGGGTGCGCATCCGAGGCCGCATAGCCGTCCACAATCCAGACAAAATGCCCGTCATCGGTAATGCTGAGGTAGGGGTCGTAGTCCCACTCCACGAAATTGGCAATATGATTCAGCCGCTGCTTGATGTCGCGGTAAATCATCATCCGGCTGTCCTGGTTGGTCAGACCGGTCAGCAGGATGCTGACCTCGCCCTCGCGTAGGGCGGCCGCCAGCCGCAGCGGCA
>CAYOPA010000461.1:731-4315 GCA_964405625.1 uncultured Bryobacterales bacterium | reverse complement strand
TCATGGACGGCCGGCCTCGGGAAACCCACGGGGCGGGATCAGCAAACGTTAGAAGCAGCACCCTTCCAGGTTATCGGAAACCTGCATGAAATGACCCTGATACAGGACAGGTACACATTTGGTTTTAGCTGAGATGGATGTCAAATTGCCGCTTCTCATTCAACCAAATTCTTCGTTTGGCCACACGGCAGGCTGCTTGTATGGTCGCGGCCTTTGTCCTCGCCGCGCCCCCCGCAGCCGCACAGGTGGACCGCGGAGAGATCTCAGGTTTAGCGTTAGACGCCAGCGGCGCGGCCGTGCCCGGCGCTGAAATCCGCATTGCAGACCGCGCAAGCGGAGTTGTTTTCAATTCGCAAACAGCTGAAAACGGCAAGTTTATCGTCCCGAATTTGCCGATCGGATACTACGACGTCACCGTACGCGCCGACGGCTTCAAGGAGAGGATCCAGCAGGGCGTCAAGGTGGACGCGGCGGGCCGGACTTCGCTGACCATTGAGCTCGAGATCGGAGCGCTCACCGAGACGGTCGAGGTGACGGCCTCTTCGGTCTTGTTGCAAAGTGAAACTGCGCGCATGGGCGGAATCATCGAGGCCCGACAGATCTCGGATCTCGCCCTCAACGGACGCAATCCCTTGAACTTGGCGTTGATGAAGGCCGGCGTCGTCGGCGGCAACTTCAACCAGTTCAACCCGGGCAGCCTGGGCGCGAGCAGCTTCAACATCAACGGCGGGGACAGTCAGGGCAATGCCGTTACGTTGGACGGCGTCAACGCTATCCGCACCCGCTCCGGAACCGCCGCGCGGTAGGGGTCTTCAACGTGGACGCGGTGCAGGAAGTGCAGGTGCTGACAGCAACCTATCCGGCCGAGTTCGGCCGCGCCGAGAACGGACAGGTTCGGTTCGTCACCCGCAGCGGAACTCGCGATTTCCACGGCACGGCGTTTCACTTCTTCCGCAATTCGGCATTGGACGCCAACTCGTGGGTGCGGAACCGGAGCCCGAATGCGGACCAGTCCTCGGCGCCGGCGGCATTTCGTTTCAACCAGCCGGGCTACTCGATCGGCGGCCCGGTCTACATCCCGGGCAAGTTCAATCAGGATCGCAACCGGTTGTTCTTCTTCGCATCACAGGAGTGGGTGCGTTTCCGCAGGGAAGTGACCAGCACCGCAACCACGCCCTCCGCGGCGATGCGGGCCGGCGACTTCAGCGAACTGCTCAATCCGACGAACCCGTTCCGAGGGTCCTTCGACAGGGTTGGCACGACGCTCGATCGCCCCAACAAGACCGGCGCGCTGTCGGTGACCTCAACCTTCTCGCCCAACATCGTGAACGAGGCGACTTTCGCGGCGGCCAACGATGTCGTCGTGATCGAGAACCTCAGCAGCAGCCCATTCGGGCGCGGCCAGTACGGGATTGACGACCCGTACCTCTTCCCCGGCAAGGAGATTGAGGACAAGATTCCGACCGTGCAGATTACGGCGTTCTCCATCCTGGACGGCGGTCCCTACCCTGCCAAATCGAGCGGGCCGATGTACACCCTCTCGGACTCGCTGACCTGGATCGCCCACCCGAAGCATACGCTGAAGTTCGGCTTCAACTTCGAGCGGGCCGAGCAGAACAACTTCGATCAGATCGTGGTCAGCAGCACAATTCCCGGCGGGACGAATAACCAGAACGGCCGTTTCGAGTTCTTGGAGACCGGGCATCCGCGGACCACCGGTCTCGGCGTCGCCAACGCCGCGCTGGGCCTGTTCAACAGCTACGGCGAGATCGGCCCCCGCGCCTACACCCTGCTGCGCAGCAACGCCTTGGAAACATTCGCTCAAGACACCTGGAGGCCGACCAACGACTTGACCGTCGAGATCGGACTGCGCTACTCCTACTACCAACCTTGGCGGGCGCAGTGGAACGACATCGCCAACTTCGACGAGCGCTTCTACGACCCGGCCAATCGAGCTGAAGTCGACCCGACCGGCGGTTTCCTGACAGGAGGCGATCCATACAACGGGATCGTGCTTCCCGGCAACGGGTTTCCGGCCTCGGCCCGCGGGCGAATCCCGGCCGAGAACGTGGAAGGAGTCGCCAGGCTGTTTCACGACCTGCCGCGCGGTTTGGTGAACAACTTCACCAACAACTTCGCGCCGCGGCTTGGCGTCGCCCATCGCCTGGGCGACAAGACGGTTATGCGCGCGGGCGCCGGCGTGTTCCAACGCCGCACCTTGTTCTTCAGCAGCTACTTGTTCGGCAATCCGCCCAACCAAGTGGCCCAGGGCGTGACCAACGGGGTGGCGGACGCCCCGGGCGGCGAGGGCGTGACGCGAGAGTTTCCCTTCCAGGTTCGGGCCCTTGACCGCGACTTCAAGGCCCCTACCGCCTACACTTGGAGCTTCTCTCTCCAGCGGGAGCTGCCGGGGCGCATCCTGCTGGACACGGCCTACGTGGGCAAGCGGTCGCTGCACCAGCGCGGCGCCCGCAACCTGAACCAGTTGCCCGTCGGCGAGCGATTCCGCCAGCCGGGCGTCAACCCCGACGCGCTGCGGCCGTACCACGGCTTGGGCATCATCACCCAAGGCGAGTACAATCGCCAAGCGAGCTACCAGTCGTTGCAGATCAGCGCGGACCGTCGATTCGCCGAAGGCTTGGGCTTTGGGCTCGCCTATACGTTCTCGAAGTCGCTTGACAACACGGCGACGCCCTACGACGCCTACAACGTCAGCGCCGTGCGGTCTCCGTCGAGCTTCGATCGGCCGCACGTGTTCAACATGAACTTCATCTACGAGCTCCCCATCCTGCGCGGTCGAAGCGGCGGCTGGGCCGCGGCGCTGGGCGGCTGGCAGGTCTCGGGCGTTGTCTTCCTGCGCAGTGGACAGCCGCTATCTGTAACGGACACCGTGGATGTGGCCGGCGTCGGACCGGGCAGCGGGGCGCAGCCCTGGGACGTGGTCGGCGATCCGACGATCAGCGGCGATCGCGGGCTTGACCAAGCGTGGTTTAATGCGGGGGCCTTCACGCGACTCGCCGACGGCCGATTCGGCAACGCCGGCTTGGGGATCCTTCGCGGTCCCAGCTTCCGAAACTGGGACCTCGCCCTGTTCAAGAACTTCCACTTGACGGAGCGAGTCAGCACCCAACTCCGCGTGGAAGCGTTCAATTTCCCCAACCACCCGCTGTTGGCCAACCCGGTGGTCAATCCCCGCAGTGGAGCTTTCGGGATGGTCAACAGCAAGTACAACGAGCGCAATCTGCAACTCGGTCTGAAGCTGCTTTTTTAGGAGGCCGACATGATCACTCGTCGCACATTCCATCTTTCCATCCTCTCGGGAGCTTCCGCCGCGATCCGCGCGGCGGACCAGCCGGTCCGCCTGATCGCACACCGCGGCGGGATCGTTGGCGACGAATTCGCCGAAAACAGCCCGGCGTCCATCGAGGCCGCGATCAAGCGCGGTTACTGGATGATTGAAGTCGACATTCGCCGAACGAAGGACAGGCGGGCGATCATCCAACACGACAGCACGTTTGAACGCTTCTACGGCGACCCTCGGCGCGTCTCCGAAATGACCTGGGGTGAAATCCGCGAGCTGCGCG
>CAYOPA010000461.1:0-721 GCA_964405625.1 uncultured Bryobacterales bacterium | reverse complement strand
GAAAAGTTCGACGCCGATGCCGGACCGATCGGCGAAGCGTATCGCGAACTGCGCGCAACGCCGGGCGGCAGCCGGCCCATCCTGTTTGACGAAGCCGTCGAGCTTTGTTCGGGCAGGATCCGGATCATGCTGGACATCAAGGAATCAGCGGCGCCCCCGGATTTCTATCAATCGATCGTCAATTCGCTGCGCACGCGCAAATCCACGCCGCCGACGTATTCGCTGGGCGGTTCGGGGCCCTTGGGGCCGATGCTGATCGAGAACGGGGTTCGGGTTTCCGCAAGCGTGGAGCGGTTGGGCGAGGCGGCCCGGCGAGGCGAGGACGTGGCCAATCGCTATTTCCTGTTCGAGCTGGGCTCGCGGATTGACGCCAATGCCGTTGCGCTCGCCCGCGAGCACAAAGTGGACGTGGTAGCCGCCTTGAACACGTTCCGCTACGAGCAAGCGGGCGTGGATCACCACGAAGGCGCGAAGGCCGACGCGCGGCGCCTTCTCAGCATGGGCGTCCGGGCGTTCCAGATCGACTCGATCTACGACCAGTATTTCCCAGCGTGACAAAGCCGGCGGCATTGACGCGTGACGGCTCCTGCATTCGCGTCGGGTGCATGCCGAAGCCCGCCGCCAGTCTTTCAATCGTGAATGGCAACTCGGCCAGCAGCGCGTCGCCGTCTCCTTCCACCGCCGAGCCTGTGCAAAACGAGCTTGAATTGAGCGGAGCCAC
>CAYOPA010000460.1:0-4328 GCA_964405625.1 uncultured Bryobacterales bacterium | reverse complement strand
CGGGCGCGGAGAGATGGCCGAGTGGCTGAAGGCGCACGCTTGGAAAGCGTGTATACGGGAAACTCTATCGAGGGTTCGAATCCCTCTCTCTTCGCCATATAGACCTCGTAAGTTGCTGTAAAAAAGAAACTTATGATTTCACGTTAAGGGCCGGCCTTCTATTCGGTCTATGTTTGTGGCAGCCCTTGGGTGGCTTGCGAACTCCGTCCAAGCGGAGGCAACCGCCCGTTGATCCCTGCATACTGCCGAAATTGCGGCGCTCCGCTTGGCGACGGCTTTCGATTCTGCGGGCAATGTGGCGCCAAGCTCAAGCCAACCGTAGAAGTGAAACCGACTGAGAAGCCGGGCTACATCGACGGAAGGCACTACACGGAATACGTCGAGCCTGTTAAGGCGCTGATGAGGTCAGGGGAACTTGAGCGTGCGGAGAGTCTGCTGCTGCGTCTTGTCGGTGCGGTGGAGGCTCAAGTTCTCGCAACTGGGTTCGGGATGGCCCCCTGGTACACCGAGCGGCTCGCCGTGCACTACCGCAAGCGGAAAGACTTCGCCGCTGAAGTCGCCATTCTGGAGCGATACCAAACCCTGGTAAAACGACGATTCCGCGCCGACCAGGGAGCCGACTACTTCGATACGCGGCTCGCCAAAGCGAAGCTGTTACGTGATAGAGCATCTGCCGGTTGAACCAACTTCGCCGCCGTGCCAGAGGCCGCCGTGCCGTTCTCCCGCCCCATCAAGAGCTTCATCGAGGACGGCGCTAGGACGCAAAAAAACGGGCCGCCCGCGAAGGCGACCCATCCTGAGGTAGGCAGACAGAAATCGTTACCGACCGATCAAACGGGCGGCGCGGGCTCGGTCGTGGTTTCATTCGGGGCGGACGGACGCTTCTACGCCAAGGCGCAACCGCCGGGGAATCAGCATTATCGGAGCGCTATTCGATTTCATTCCGGCGTCGCGGCCGTCTTCCACTCGCATCCGAGTAGCTGCGACCCCAGGCCCTCGCTGCAGGACAGGCGGTTAGCGGATCGGCTCCAGGTACCGATTGGGACGCTGACACGACAGGGCCTATTCGTGTACGATCCGACTACGCGCAACACAACGAAGCTGATGCGAAGATTGGAGTGGCTCGATGAGGCCCACTGGGACGTCCTTCGATCAAAGGCGCCGGCCAATTTTGCGGATGGGCAGTAGGAGTCGGCTGAATCGTGGCACAATAGCGGTTCACGACCACCACGGAAAACAGCAACATGCCCTTGATGGATCCTCAGGAGCTGCGCTCCAAGCTCACCGGCGTTATCGCCTTCCCGATCACTCCGTTTAAGGCGGATGACCTCTCGCTCGACATGGAGGGCTACCGGGCCAATGTGCGCGAGATGCTCGACTACGATCTGGCGGCGCTGGTCGCGGCCGGCGGCACCGGCGAGCTGTATTCGCTGACGGCCCAGGAGATCGTCGACGTCACCAAGGCGACCATTGAGGAGTCCCAGGGCAAGATCCCCGTGCTGGCCGGCGTCGGCTTCGGCGGCGGTCTTTCGGTGGAGCTCACCAAAGCGGCCACCGAGGCGGGCGCGGACGGCATCCTGATGTTCCCGCCGTACTACCCGGACGCCGATTTCGAAGGCCTGCTGGACTACTACAAGAACATCGGCAAGGCGACCCCGCTGGGTCTTTTCCTCTATTCGCGCGACTGGGTCAAGCTGACGCCGTCCCAAGTGGCCCGCGCCTGCGACGAGATCCCCAACCTGATCGCCCTCAAGGAAGGCCAGGCCGACATCCGCACCTACCAGCGCATCATGGCCCGGATGGGCGACCGGCTGCACTGGATCGGTGGCATCGGCGACGACATGGTGCCGGGCTACTATTCGATCGGCATCCGCACCTATACGTCTTCCATCGCCACCATCGCGCCGCGGCTGTCATTGCAACTCCATGAGCGGGCGTCGATGCTGGACAATTCCAGCCTGCACCGGTTGATGAAGAACTACGTGCTGCCTCTCTACGGCCTCCGCGCCCGCCGCAAGGGCTACGAGGTCACCGTGATGAAAGAGGCGATGAACATCCTCGGCAAGGTGGGCGGCGTCGTGCGTCCCCCGCTGCCGCGCGAGCTGCGGCCGGGCGAGTACGAGGAAATCGAGAAGCTGATGGCGGCTTACGAGCCGGTTCTTTAGCAGAGGAAATAGCGCACCGCGTTTGAAGCGAGGCTTCGCCGCTGGACAGGCGTCCGGCGGCGATGAAAATTTGACTGCCTATACTGGAAGGCATGCGATTTTCAGCGTTCAAACTGACGGTGGCCGCGTTCTGTTTCGTCATTCAAGCCACACTCAGCGCGCAGAGCATCGTTGGGGGAGGCTATCAACTGCCAACTCGCATGGAGGCGGCGCCTGGACAAGTCGTGACGATTTTTGTCGCCGGCTCTGGCTTTCCGTTGGCCGAAGCGACCCTCGCGGAGACGCTCCCGTTGCCGCTGTCGCTCGCCGGGGTCGCCGCCCAACTGCGGATCACCGGGAGAGGCGCGCCAATCGACATACCAATCTTTGCCGTTACGCCGATCTCGTCGTGTGAGCGTGGGCTCTCCGTGCCGTGCTCGGAGGAGACCATGCTCGCAGTGACCCTCCAGATCCCCTGGGAGATGAATCCGTCGGATCCGGCTGGAAGCCTATTCGCCAGCACCGAGGCAGTACTGACAGTTTTCGTCGGCGGAAGCGCCTCGGGCGACTTCCGCATCCTCCCGCGAGCGGACGCGATTCATTTCCTCAATACCTGTGACGCCGCGTTGCCATTCGACTTCCGCGACCAAGTCTGCCAAGCAGTCGTGACGCACGCTGACGGCTCCTACGTAACCAGCGAGAACCCCGCGCTCGAGGGCGAAACGATCGTCCTCTACGCTCTCGGGCTGGGAAGGGGCCAGAGCCCTGCCGTCACGGGAGAAGCCGTCCCAGAACCGATTCCCGTACCAGACGCTGATCGGCGATTCCGACTGCGCATGGACTTCGCCGCTAACGCGCGCCCAAGCCCTCCCTGGCCGCACACACCATTTTTCGCCCCCATAGCTCCAGACTACGCCGGAATGGTCGAGGGTACGGTCGGCCTCTACCAAATCAACGTCACCGTTCCACCGTTTCCGGAAAGTGCGCCCCTGTGCGGGGGGATTGTCGAGTCGAACCTAACCATCAGCGTGGGTGGTTCGGCCTCGTTCGACGGTGTGCAGATCTGCGCAGCCTTGGAATAGACGGGTCGCGCCGACCACCACTGGACTTCGAGGAATGCAGGCCACCCGCACTGGACTCCCCCGCCCCAACCCTCGATACTCAAATTCTGGATCGCCAAAACGCAAATCCTGAAACCCTCCTCTCCGGCGGGGCGTACTGGGCATCAGATTCCGTGAATGCCGCAACCTGAGCGCATCCTGTTGGATCGGGCCCTCGCGGATCCCGAAGCCTTCAGAGAAATCATTGAGCGCCATCAGGCGATGGTGTTCTCGCTGGCGTACAATTTTTTTCAGAATCGTACGCTGTCAGAGGACATCGCCCAGGACACGTACCTGGAGCTCTTTCGCAATTTAGGGAAGTTGGAGTCCGATCTCCATCTGGGCTTCTGGCTGCGTCAGACGGTCACGCGCAAGTGCATCGACCAGACCCGCCGCCTGAAGCATCGCCGCTATCAGGCGCTGGAAGACACGCCTGAGCCCGGGGCCGCGCCGCCCGAGCAAGATCCGCTGCTAGCTGACGAGATTCAGCGCAAAGTGGCGACGCTGCCGGACAAGATGCGGGCGGTGGTGATTTTGCGGTTTCAGGAAGACCTAAAGCTGTCGGAGATTGGGGAAATCCTCGACATGCCGGTGAACACGGTGAAGACAACTTTGCGCCGAGCGCTGCAACGGCTGAGGCCGAAAATGGCTCATCTAGAGGAGGGGGCGGTTTATGGACCTGTTCGAGCTTGAGCTAGAGCGCCGATTGGCGCGACGCAACCCCGCCCCCGGCTTCTCCGAGCGGATGATGCAGGCGGTTCGCACGCAAGCGAACCCGGAACCGGCGGCTGCGTGGGGGCGCGGCGCCTGGTCCAAAGCCTGGGGCTGGGGTTTGACGGGGGCTCTGGCGGCTTCGCTGGCCGTCGGGGTGTTTTTTCAGAATCGCCGAGTGGAAAGGCGAGCCGCTGAGCAGGCCGAGGCCGAGCTCATCGACGCGCTCTTTGTAACGGGCGAAAAGATTCAGATTGCGCGCACCAGGGCCGGAGGCGGCGCCGCGCCAGGGGGAAACTGAGTTGAAACGTCTCGCAATATGGTCGTTGTGGTTGGCGATCAGCGCGCCAGTGTGGGGGCTCACCGGCGCGAA
>CAYOPA010000459.1:0-4349 GCA_964405625.1 uncultured Bryobacterales bacterium | reverse complement strand
TTCGCCGGCGAGCGGCGGCATTACTACACGCTGCTGGCGCAGGCGGCGGCCGCGGTGGCGGACGCCGGGCTCGGCGTTGCGGTCGGCGCCTCGGTCGGCGACCTGACCGAAATCGGAGCCTTCGCGTTGAGCTCGACCGACCCGCTCCAGCCGGACCTGGCGTTGTGGGCCGTGGACGCCTCCGGCGTGGCGCTGTTGGGAAACACTCTCCACCAGGCGCGTCAACGGACATCGAAGGCGCTTGTGCTCTCCGGCTTTGGCGTGGACGCCTTTGACCAGAACAGCCGCATCGCCAACCCCCGGCAGCAGGGCGAGATCGCCGCGGTACTGGCCGCCGAGGTCTCGGAGCTGGAGAGGACGCCGTCGGTGGATCTTGCCGGAGCTTTTTGGAACGGTTACGTGGACGAGTGGTGGCGCGGCGGCGATCCCGGCGTCCACGGCGCCGGCGGCGAACCCCGCTCCGGCGCGCCCGACGGCTATTGGAACCCCGGCTGGAGCGGCCTGTTCCGCGCGGTCCGGACGGGCGTTGAAGGACTGGATTCCGTGCTGCCGCGGCCCGCCTTCCATAGCTTGGCCAAAGCCTGGGGCGGCGAGCCCCTGGACGAAATGAGCTTGGTCGGCTCGCCGATCCTGATGCCGAACGGCGTCGTCAACGGGGCCGGCGGACTGCCGATTCTGGCTCGGGGCGGGCTGGTGGACGTGGCGGCGTTTGAACTGACCCCCAGCACGCACCAGCCCGCGAGCCTCAGCCCTCTGCCGCTGCGGTTGGGCTCCGTCAGCCTGTGTCTAGGCGGCTACCCCGCGCCGCTGTATCAGGTTGGTCCCGAGGGGCTGCGGGCGCAGGTCCCTTGGGAGGTCGAGGAAGGATCGGCGCGCGTGGTCGCGTACCGAGCGGGGATCGCAGGCAATGCACAGGAAGTGGACGTCCGCCGGGCCGCCCCGGGTCTGTTGCCGGGCGCCGTCTATCGACCGGGTCTGCCGTGTCCGGTGGACGAGTTCAATGGCGCTGCGCCGGGCAGCTATCTGGAGATCTACGGCAGCGGCCTCGGCGAGGGCGTCGCCGCGCTGGAGACAGGCTCGGCGGCTCCGTCTCCCATGCAGACGGCCGTGGCTCCGCGCGCCCGCATGAACGCACGGGAAGTCGAGGTGATCTATTCCGGGTTCTTCCCAGGCGCCCCCGGGGTCTACCAGACCAACATCCGCATCCCCGAAGACTTCCCGCCGGGCGCGAGCGACCTGCGCCTGGAGGCGGACGGTGTTTTCAGCAATCCGCACCGACTGACGGTGCTCAATTCATCACAACGGCCGATATTCGGGCTGGGCCGGATCACGCCGTCGGCAATCGTGGTACAGGAGGGCGGTCCGGCGCAAACGGCCCACGTGGAGGTGGTGGCCAACCATGGTTTTTGCGACGTGGTGCGTTTTCTGATCCGAGGCTTGCCCGCGGGCGTGCGCGCGACCATTCCCGTCGGCGTGCCGGGCGAATTTTTGCCGATTCGGGTGTGGGCCGAGGTCGGCGCGGCCCGGGCGGAGCGGGTTCCGATCACCATCGAAGGCGTCTCGACGGTGTCCGCCGTGGAGAACGTCCGGAACCTATTCGTGACGGTGCTGCCCGGTAGCGGCGACATCGAGCTGCGCGTGGTCTCCGGCGGATGGCTCAGCGGCAATCCGCTGGCCCGCTTTGAGCTCGAAGGCCGCAGCATCCACGAGACCTTTGGCGGCGGCCCGGGCCGCGGCTTCAACTTCCTGACGATGGACGCCCTCACCGGCGCCGTCAGCCCGGTGCGCACCTTTGACACCTGGGGCGACCCGGCGGCCGTCGAGGCGATGGAACGCTACTTGATGGGCCTGCGGACGGGCGACTTGGTGCTCGGCGCCATCGCCGACGACGGCGCGCTGCTGCTCACCGAGCGGACGCGCGAAATTCTGGCGGATACTCTCGGCTCGGAGCTGATCGGACAACTGGAGTACCAATGGTCCTGGGCGATCATTGCGCGCGTGGGCGCCGCGCGGCCCATGGCGGAAGGCGCGGCCCGAAACAGCCAAGTGGTCCTCGACCGGGTGGTGAGCTTCCCCTTGGAATGAGCGAAGGGGCAGCCTGCGCCAACCAGGCTCGGCGTCGTTGATCAACGACTACCTGCTGGGGCAGACGATCCGGGAGCCGGACCGACGGCTACGACCATTTTGGCAACCGCTGCACTTCGCCACCACCGGATCGGCGGCCTGCCTTCGGAGTACACCACGGCCACGCTCTACGACGCGGCCCGGGGCGCAACACCGGGCGTCAGAATGTGTCCGGCCTTGGGTCCATCCCGAATGCGCGGAATCCACGGCCGTCCGAATCAAAAGCAGCGCTCTCCGGGTAGCTTCGACGCTTGCCGTATCCAACTCGCGACGAGCTGTTCGTCGAGCTGGTCGTCCTCGTGGATATGGAAGTAGCGCACATCCGGGACCTTCGATCCAACGGGGGGAGCCGGGCTGAGCAACGCGCCGCGGAAAAAGGTCACTTTGACGTACTTCGTCATGCAATGGAAAGCGAAGAACCAGCCTTGACCCTCAATGCCATAAAACGGCGTGTTCCACCTCACGGCCTTGCGCACGCCAGGGACGTTCCGCACGATCAATTCGTCAAGGCGTATCCCGACGTCGAGTTTCCAGTCCGGCATGGCCGCGATATAGGCCTGGACAGGGGCGTCGCCGTCACCCTTTGGGATCTGAGGGTTGCCGCCTGTAAGGAGGATCGGTTTTGCGGCGGCCGGCTTGGTTGCAGCCTTCTTCGACGTCTTTTGGGGCATTGCGGCTACCACCACCAGGGCTCGTTGTCCATCATCTGGCCGCGCAGATAATCCTGGTTCGGCACGAAACCCAAACCGGGCGCGGTCGGGACAGTCAGTTGGCTGTTGCGGACCAATGGCGGCGCCTCGGTGGACATCTGCTCGACGTGGCGGTCCGGTCGGCCAAGGGCGCTCTCGGAGCGGAAAAAGTTGTGGATGCCGGAGCCGAAGTGCGCCGAGGCGTAGCACAGAATCAAGCTGCCCACGTTGTGCAACGCCACCGGGCGCCGCGACAGCAGGGCGTAGTCGGCGATCTTCTTCGTGCCCGTGATGCCTCCGGCGAAGGCCAGATCCGGGTGGATGTAGTCAGCGATCCCAAGGTCGATGAACGGCCGGAAGCCCTGCACCAGCTCCAGCTTCTCGCCCACCAGCAGCGGGGCCTGGGTAGAGTCGCGCACCGCCTTCCAGCCCTCGGTGTAGTGCACGGGCAGCGGGTCCTCCACAAAGAAGGGCCGCATTGGCTCGACGGCTTGGCAGACGCGGGCGGCGCTGGGCGGGTCGAGCTCGTTGTGGCAATGCACGGCGATGTCGATCTCGTCGCCGACGGCCTCGCGGCAGTTTGCAAATCCGTCGGCGACGCGCTTGATTTGGGCGCCGTCGAGCGTGTCTGTATAGCGCGCCGAGCGCACATGCAGCGGCTTGTCGACGCCGATCTTGAAGGCCGTAAAGCCTTCCGGAGCCGCCTTGATCTGGGCCGCCCACTCCCGCAGCAGTCCCTTGTCTTGGAGGTCGCCGACCTCGCGGCCGTGCGAATACATCGGGATGGCGTCGCGGAACGGCCCGCCCAGCAGGACGTTCACAGGCAGGCCGGTGATCTTGCCCGCCAAGTCCCACAGCGCAATGTCAATTCCGCTGACCGACGGAATGTGCGCCATGTAGGGGTGCATCAGCGAGGTCAGGTCAATGAAGTGGCGCTCGATCGGCAGCGGGTCCTGGCCCTTGAGCATCGGTTCGAATTGCAGCAGCCGCGCCCGCATCATGGGGCCTGAAACCCCGGCCTCGCCGTAGCCGACCAGCCCCTGGTCGGTTTCAATCTTGACCAGGCAATTGCCGGCAATGTTGCGGATCTGCATCGCCTTGATGGCGGTGATCTTGACCTTGCCCTCGTAGGCCGCGCGCAACGATTGGAAGCGGGACAGCCAAGCGCCGGCGGGCAGGCTGAGCAGGCGTAAGAAAGAGCGGCGGTTGAGGGGGGACACTGGCGCTCAGCATACACCGATTGCCGCTGGCGGGAAGGCCTTACTTCAGGCTCGCCAAGTATGCCGTCAGGGCGTCGAGGTCAGCTTGCGGCAACTGGCCGTAGGGTTGCTTGGCACGGAAGATTGACGCCGCCAGCTCATCCTTGAGCGATTCCGGGGCGATGATCCAGTCGTTGATCTCGCTCTCTGAACGCCTCGATCCGACGCCGTCCAGTGGCGAGCGCGGGCTGCCTTCGCCCGCGATCGAGTGGCAGCGGGAGCAGCGCTCGCGCTCATAAACCTGCTTGCCCATGGCCATGGGATCGTCGGCGGACGC
>CAYOPA010000458.1:3659-4356 GCA_964405625.1 uncultured Bryobacterales bacterium | reverse complement strand
CATCACCAGCTCGAAGTGCCCGGCCTCGGGCGGAACGATGACTGGCACTTCCTCGCCTGCGGCGCGAGCTTTCTGCTGGTAGGCTCGAGAGACGATCAGCCAGCCCTCGTCGTGCGCGCCGTTGATGATCAGCTGCGGCAAACCGAGCGGCAGAAGCGCGGCCGGCGAGCCGTCGTGGTAGCGCTGCGGAAATTTCTCGGGCGTGCCGCCGATCAGCTGCTCTGCGGCGCCGCCGCAGGTCCCGTTCCGGTAGGTAAGTTCCAGGTCGGCTGCCGGCGCGAGCCCGATAACGCCCTTGATGGGCAGTGGATCCGGCGTATGGACCGGGCTGCCGACCGGTACTTTGTGCCTCGCTGCCAACCAAAGCGCCAGATGACCCCCGGCCGAGTGGCCGGCTACGACGATGCGACCGAGATCGAGGTCGTGCTCGGTCGCGACGGCGCGCAGGGCATCCAACCCACGCGAAACGTCCAGAAAGGTGCCCGGCCAGCCGCCGCCCTCGTTGCCGATGCGGCGGAACTCGAGCGTCCAGGTCGCGATGCCCGATTCGGTCAGCGCATCGGCCATCGCCCTTAGGTGGCCGATATCGTACTCCGCCAGCCAGCAGCCGCCGTGTACAAGGGTAACCACGGGGTGTGGACCGTCGCCGGTGGGAAGCCTCAATTCGGCGAACTGCAACGTATCGTCGCCGTAGCGG
>CAYOPA010000458.1:288-3649 GCA_964405625.1 uncultured Bryobacterales bacterium | reverse complement strand
AAGACCTGCTCGAGCCGGCGCGGCGCACCGTCCAGCAATTCGCGGACGCCGGCTAGTTTTGGTTCGGAATCATCGGCCGATGCTCGGGTCATGAAAGAAGCTTGGGGCAAGGACAATAGAGCGATAAGCAGCAGTCGGTTCATGTTATCCAATCCGTTTTATGGTCTTGTGCGCGTGGGCTATTGCTATATCTACTAAATGTCGATGTAGAGCGCGTCGCTGCCCAATATTATCTGGCCGTCGAATTCCTTACGCGCTTCAGCGACGATCTGATCCCAGATCTCCGGCCCGCGACGTGGTCCGTAGTACATAGAGGCCATCTCGACCGCTGCATCAGTGCTCGTATAAGGGCCGAGGTGAGTGAGTACGAGCTTCTTGACACCCGCAGCCTGGGCGACACGACCAGCACCTCCCGACCCGGAGTGGCTCCACATCTGCCTGGCTTCGATTATCTCCTCGAGGAAGGCGGCTTCGTGAATCAGCACGTCCGCACCCTTTGCCAGTTCAATCATTCCTTCGGAGGGCGCTGTGTCACCGCTGATTGCAACCACACCATACTCCGACTCGACCCGATACCCGACCGAAGGCATTCCCACACGCTGATGATGGTCCACCCGGCCTGCGATGACCTTCCAGGAATCGGTTTCGAGGGTAAAGCCCACGTCTATATCTACTGCCTCGACCGCCGGATCGGCGGTCGGCTTGTTTGTGATGTGTGGGGGTAAAGCGGCAATATACCCGCGGACAAAATCGACATCTGCCTTATGGGTGCCGTAAACGGACGACTCGGCCATGGACTTCGTCCCCTTGGGGCCGAATACCTTCAGGGGGTGGCTGCGGCCACAATTCCATGTGCTGATGACCAGGTAACCGAAGTCACACATGTGATCCCAGTGCAGGTGGGTAAAGAACAGGTGCTTGACCCGCATGGGGTTGATGTTGGCCTTGGTCAAATTGACCGTAGTACGCTCTCCGCAGTCGAAGACAAGTATCTCGTCATCGACGATGACGGCCTGGCTTGGATTTCCGCGATCCGGATCCGGTAATGCGGAACCGGATCCCAGGACCACTGCTTTCATGCCTCTACTCATTGCAATCCTTTCTGCATTTACGGAGTTCTACGACATTAGCAATATCGATCTGTCCTCGGACAACACGACTGAACCGCCGAAGTTCCGTGTTATGGCTTCGCCAACCTCGGCATATGATGGAGTTAGGTCGGCCGCTGTGGCCAGGGACGCTGGTAGGGGCGAGCAGTATGGTAACAGCATCTTCACGTTTGCCTTGCGCGCCAATTTACCCAGATCCGCTGGGTAAGTAATTTCTTGGCTTTGATGCTGGCCGTTTGTGTCCAAAGTCAGGTCTGCCACCAGCCCGTGTTTCGGCATCGTGAAGTGGTGCACCAGGATATCGACATCCCTGGCCAATCTCTCCATCGCTTCCGATGGACCGGCCCCGGTACTCAGAGCAACCGAGCCGTAGTCACTGTCAATGCGATACACGAGGCTGGTCACTTCCCCGAGACCGGTGCCGCCGCGGCTCGCAGTAATCTTGTAGAGATTGTTATGCCCGAGGATTCCAGCCGACAGCTCTGTGACTTTACATGTTAACTTTCCTTCAGAAGCTGACGAACCTCCTGTGCCGTATTGTGCACGGCGCAACGGCTTCAACGATGCTTTTTGTAAGGATTCGGCAGCGATGTCGGACAACGCTTTGGTCCCGGGCGGCCCGAACACCGACAAGTTCTTGTGCCTTCCTGCAATCAAAGAGGTTGCAGCGTAGTAGTTGCATTCCGCTACGAAATCGAAGCTCAAACGCGTCAGATACACCTCGTCGATGTCCAATGGGTCGACGCCGGCCATCATCAGGTTCTGCATCGCTCCACGACCGAATCCGAACTGAAGGACGCGGCCGTCGATTACGAGCGCAATATTCGCTCCAGCGCTAAATGGTGAGGCAGAAAAGCCGTCGCTGCCTGCAATAACAAGTTGGATTCCCTTCTGGTCTACCGCGACTTTTGAATGGGTTGACAGGCCGTCTGCGAACTTGTCAGGCATCGAGGTGCTAGCCTTCAGGGGAATTGCGACAGTGGCCGCAATGCCGCCGAGCGCCCCGCCAGCCGCAATTCTCATGATTTCCCTGCGTGTAACGGACCGACCACGATCATCCCTTGCAGGTGGGGGCCCTTGGTCAGTTCGTCGCAGGTCACGGATCCGTTCGACGTTTTCCTGACCGAACGATTGGCGATCCGAGTCTTTCACGCTGGGCCTCGATGAAATGACATCATGTTCTCCCGTGATGGTACGTCCACCCTGTAGGTGGCCGGACATTCCGGCCGCGAACCAGGAGCCGATCTCGACCCGTTTCCAGCAAGCACATCGGCTGGTCGCGCCGATGGACGCCAAACATTTAGGCTTCTGTTACTTTCCACGACGCCGCCGAAGCCGGCCTGTCAGTCAGCCCTGTCACCAACGGCAAAGATCATCCCATCCTCCGCGAGGATGAACGGGCCGGCGTAGGCCTTCTTCACAGCATGTATCACTTCCGACCAGACCTGCAGGCCGGGCGAGCCTCCGGTGTACAGAGACATCATATCCAGCATGGCCTTAGACCCGGTGAGCGGATTGATGTGGTAACCAATCAGCAGCCCGACCTCAGCCTCTGCAGCCATGTTTCCGAGTTCCGTTGGAGAGGTGTGTCCGGTCTGCGGTCGCTCTTGCGAGGGGTCCTGGAATTCCTTGCTGGCGAACTTGCCGCCCGGCAGCATGCCCGGGTCCGGCTTGGTCAATTCATGCACCAGGATGTCGGCCTTCTCCGCAAGTTCGACCATTTGCCTCGACGGACCCGTATCGCCTGAAATGACGACGGAGCCGTGGCGGGAGTCCACGCGATACGCGAGGCTCACCTGATCGGGATAGGGGTAGTGCGGCGTGGAGATCGCCGTCACCGTGAAGTCGTCGTCGTTCAGTACCGTGCCCGCGCTGCTGTCGTGAACCAGGAACGGTGGCTCGCGCATCGGCCGCACCTTCTGGTCGGGTGGCCAATTGTCCACAATGAACTGAACGAACCGGTAGTCCGCGGCATGCATGCCGTGCAAAGCGCCCCGGTGCATATCCACCGTTCCCGCCGGTCCGTGAACCGTCATCGCTTTCTGGCGGCCGGCTATCCAGTTCGCGTAGACGAAGTAGTCGTAGCTGGCGATATGGTCGAAGTGGAGATGCGTTAGGAATCCGTGATCCACGTCCAGGGGATTGATGCCTGCGCGTATCAGGCTTTCCATCACCCCGCGCCCGAAATCGAACAAGAGCAGCTTGCCGTCGACTGTTACGACGACGCTGGCGCCGGCGCGCTCCGGGTCCGG
>CAYOPA010000458.1:0-278 GCA_964405625.1 uncultured Bryobacterales bacterium | reverse complement strand
TTGCGGACCCGGAGCCGGTAATGGCGACATGCATGCCGCTCGCGAACCTTCCTTCGCTGACTTCGGCTCGGACCGGCTCGGCCGCGAAAAGGAAGATCCCGACGTAACCGCAGATGATCTGTTGCATCCATTCTTAGGAAGACTTCTGCGCAGTCGCCCGAATTTTCGTAGCAATCCGCGGCATCGTTGGGCTTCAGAATGAGTGGCGCAGGCTGACGAAGAAGGTGCGCGGCCACGGTCGAACCTCGCCGGGCGGGACGAACCCGACCGGGGGCTGG
>CAYOPA010000457.1:0-4367 GCA_964405625.1 uncultured Bryobacterales bacterium | reverse complement strand
GGAGTCGTCAACGTGACCACCAAGTCAGGAACCAACGCGCTGCACGGTACCCTGTTTGAGTTTCTCCGCAACGAGAAGCTGGACGCCAAGAACTTCTTCGACCCGCACGACCAGCCAAAACCGCCGTTCAAGCGGAACCAGTACGGCTTCTCGGTCGGCGGCCCGCTCTACCTGGGAAACAATCTGGATTTTCGCAACAAGATCTTCTGGTTCACGGACTACGAGGGCACCAAAATCCGCGAAAGCGCCACCATCAATTCCACAATCCCGACCCTGCGGATGCGCTCGGGAGATTTTGGCGAGCTCAGCCAGGACCTCATCGATCCCGACACCGGCAATCCGTTTCCAAACAACGTCATCCCGATCGAGCGCCAGGATCCCGTCGCGCGGACGTTAATTGATCTGTATCCGGACCCGCAGAATACGGACCTTGCCGCCAACTTCTTGCGGCAGTCGCCCGCCCGCAACGACATCCACAAGTGGGACGTGCGTATTGACGTCAATCCCACCAGTAAGGATATGTTCATGTGGCGGATGTCGCAGCACAACTCGACCAACCCCGCCGTGTTGGCTCTTCCGCCGCCGGCCTTCGGCGGCGGCCTCGACACCAGGGTTGAGGGAATCAACACCGGCGCAACTTGGAATAAAGTACTCACGCCCAATCTGTTGTGGTCCATTCGAGGCGTTTGGAACTACGGCCTGTTTATCCGGGACAATCCCGCCGAGGCTGGCGGCGAGCTGTTCAACGAGCGCTTCGGCATTCAAGGCGCCAACAACACGATTCCCGGCGGGTTCTCGAACATGGGAATAACCGGCTATCGAAACGTCGGCATCGGCGCCTTCAATCCCGTGGACCGCGATTCACAGAACCGCCAGCTCGTCACGGACCTGGCTTGGACGAAGGGTAAGCATAGCGTTAAGGGCGGCTTCAATATAATCCGGTCGCAGAACAACATCTTCAACATCCGACATGAGATCGGCACATACAACTACAACGGACGCTTCACCGGCGACGGCATGGCGGACTTTTTGCTCGGGATGGTAAACAGCTATACATTTCAGAGTCGAATTCAGGTCGACCTTCGCCAGACCCTATGGGCCGGATATATTCAGGACGATTGGAAAATCACTCCCAAGCTGACTCTGAACCTGGGCCTGCGCTACGAGTTTCTTGAGCCGTGGCGCGACAAGCGGGATCGAATGGGAATCTTCGACATCACCACCGATCCGACCAACCCCCGACTCATCTTCGCAGGAACCGAAGGGACCAACAGCTTCGGGAGAGCGATGTACCGCTCGGACAAGAACAACTTCATGCCGCGGTTCGGCTTTGCGTACCGAGCCACAAACAAGACTGTGATCCGCAGCGGATACGGAATCTTCTACACCTACATGGAGCCCTACGGCGACGCGCAGTATCTGATCGGCAACCCGCCCAACGCGTTCGGCGTGAACCTGCAGTCGAGCCCCACCGAGCCTGCGCTTCTGTTGCGCGATGGACCGCCCGCCGGCTCGCTAGAGCTGGAAAACGCAACCGGGCTGACGTTTTCTTCCTACAACCGCAACCCGTCGTTGAGCTCCGCCCAGCAGTGGAACTTCAACATCCAGCACGAGCTGAGCCGCGACTGGCTTTTCGAAACCGGCTACTCCGGATCACGGGGGACACACCTTCTGCGGCGCTACGACGGCAACTTCTCACCTCCGGGGCCTGGGAACATCAACGCCAAGCGGCGTTTCACCTCAGCCACGATCCCCGGAATCGATCGCGAGATCTCGCCGCTGGGCGAGGTGATCTTCTACAACCAGGACGGCAACAGTATCTACCACTCGCTGGTGACGAAGATTGAAAAGCGCTTTTCGGCAGGGTACACAATTCTGGGCTCGCACACTTGGTCCAAGAACATCGGTGACACCTGCGGCAACGCTGCGGCCGGGAACTCGTCGGGTTGCGGATTCCAGGATCTGCGCGACCTTTCCCTGGAGCGGTCGCTGGACAACCAAGACATCCCGCACCGCTTCGTCGTCAGCGGCATCTACGAGTTGCCGTTTGGCAGGGGCAAGGCGTTCGGCTCGAACATGCCCAAGGCTCTCGACTACGCGCTCGGCGGCTGGGCGGTCGGCAGCATCATCACGCACTCCAGCGGGAACGCCTACAGCGTGACCATCGGCGGCAACCCGGCGAACACCGGCAGCCATGGCGTCGTCAACCGTCCCAACAACAGCGGCGACCCCCACGCGGACTCGCACGTGCGGACTCTCGACGCGGACTTTGACACGGGCGTCTTTTCGCGCCAGCAGAACTTCCAGATCGGAACGCTTGGCCGCAATACGATGCGGCAGAGGGCCTTCTTCGGCTGGGATTTCTCGGTGCTAAAGGACTTCGTAATTACGGATGACGTGCGCTTGCAGTTCCGGTTCGAGTCCTTCCAGTTCACCAACACGCCGCGGTTCGACCAAGCCGGCAACGTCTTCGGCACGGCGAACTTCGGTCGGATTACCGGTGCGGCGACGCCGCGCAACATGCAGTTCGGACTGAAGCTGATCTGGTAGCTTGCGTGGCGGGCGCATTCTAGCGTCAGGCCAGCTCGCTAGGAAACCGCTCCAGCGCCACGCGGACCAACTGACCTCGCGTTCGCACGCCCGTCTTATGAAACAGCCGCTGCAACGCGGCTTTGACCGAGGCCTCCGAGACGTCCAACTCGTCGGCGATCTCCTTGTTCGCCAATCCCTCCATCACGCCGCGCAGCACCGCGCTTTCCCGATCCGAAAATGCCGGAGCGCCCGTCTCCAGCGACTCCGGAGCGGCGCCGATGTAGTGACGCGCTTGGGCGTAGCGCGGGTCAATCCATTCGCCGCCCTCGAGCACCCGGCGAATGGCCGACGCCAAGTCTTGCGGCGAGTCGTGCTTGACGAAAATGCCGCCCGCTCCCAGACGCAAAGCCTTGGCGGCGTCCATCTGGCTCATTCCCGCGGTCACAATCAAGACCGGCCGCTGCAGTCCCTCCTGCGCCGCCCTGGTCTGGTATTCGAACGCCCGCTGCAGACCGAGGTCGAAGTCCAACAGCACAATGTCCACCGGCGAGCTCCGCACCGCATCCAGCCCGGCCTCCACCGTGCCGCAGACATCCTGAATCTTGAATCCGCCTTGCGCTTCAAGCAGCCGGGCCAAGCCCTGGCGAAAGAGGCTGTGGTCGTCGATGATCAGCGCTCGGATCAATCGAGGGCTCGTTTCTATCACGCCGTTCTCCCGTTCTTGCCGGCGCACGCAGCAACCGGATTGTGAATGAAGCCCCTTTGCTAACTCGCTCATAGTCGAGCTCGCCCCCAAAGGACCGTACGATAGCGCGCGAGACGTAGAGCCCCAGGCCGCTGGCTGCCGAAGAGCTGCGAAACGCTTGAAAAAGACTTTCAGGGTCGGACACTCCCGCGCCCGTGTCGCGGAACCGGATCAAGACCTCGTCGCCTTCCAGCACGGTTTGGATGCTGATCCGCCGCACCTCGGCGTCCTGCAAGGCGCGAATGCTGTTGCGAAAGAGGTTCAGTAACACTTGCAACAGGCTGTGCCGGTCGATCCGCAGCTGCAACTCGGGGTCGACGTCGAGCTCCAGCCGGGCGTCGGATTCCGAGACGGCCGGCTCGACGACGAGCTGGAAATCCTCCAGCACGGCGCCCAGGTCGGCCATCACGCTCACGCGGCCCGACAGCGGCGCCAGTTCCGAAGAAGCGACCTGTTCGAGCCCCGCCACCATCGCGCCCAACGCCCGAAAATCCTCGGAGTCAATCGAGGACCCGTTGGACTTAAGATTCTGGTACGCCACCGACGCCGCCGCGCTGAGGTTGCGGATCTCGTGCAACACGGCGCCGACCAACAAGCGCGAAGTGTTCATCAGCGAATCCAGGCCGAGCCCCTCGCGCTCGCGAGTCTCCTCGGTCGCGTCCAACACAATCGCCGTCAGCCTCCGGCCCCGCGATGTTTCGTAGGTCGAAAACCACACGCCGACAGCGAGCAGCGTCCCGTCGGCGCGCCGGCCCATGCACTCCATGTGGGTGCGAAAGAAACGCCGCTCGGAATCGATCGGAACGCGCCCCAGGTCAGGCAGGAACTCGTCTAGGCGCCGCCCCGCGGCAGTGGCGGCCGTCAGTCCCAAGAGCCGCAGGGCGGAGCGATTGGCGAGCAGAATCGTGCGATCAGGGCCAACGGTGAAGATGGCGGCCGGGTTGCTTTCCACCAGAATGCGCAACTGCTCCTCGGCGTCGTTGCGGAGCCGGATTTCGGCCTCCAGTCGGGCGGAGTAATCCTCGGCCCGACGGCGGCTTCTGATCACCTGTCGGGTCAACAACCCCGCTCCGGAGAACGACACAAACAC
>CAYOPA010000456.1:0-4380 GCA_964405625.1 uncultured Bryobacterales bacterium | reverse complement strand
CGAGCACCGCCAGACCGGATATCGCAGCGACGCAGTGGCCTACTCCTTCTACGCCACCAAGAACCTCACGACCGGCGAGGGAGGCATGCTCACCACGCATGACCAGGCCCTGGCGGAGAAAGCGCGCTCCCTTTGTCTCCACGGCATTTCGCGCGATGCCTGGAACCGCTACTCCGATCAGGGCAATTGGTACTACGAGGTCACCGGCATCGGGTTTAAGTACAACCTCTCCGACATCCTCGCATCGATCGGCATTCATCAGTTGCGCCGACAAGTGGAGTTCATCGCCCGGCGGAAGCAGATCGCCGATCGGTATTCGGAGGCCTTTGCCCAGATGGAGGAACTGATTCCGCCTCGGGAAAGAGCGGACACTCGCCATGCCTGGCATCTCTACGTCCTGCGCTTGAACGCGCCATTCCGCGCGCGCCGGGACGAGCTCATTCGGAGACTTCACGAAGCTGGTGTCCAGTGCAGCGTCCATTTCATCCCGGTCACGCTGCACCCAGCGTACGATCGGCATCCACGAGTTGTTCGCGCTTCCGTCGACCGGGCCGAACAGTTTTATCGCGCTAGTCTTTCGCTTCCGCTGTACCCGGCCATGACCGACGCTGACGTCGACTTCGTGATTCGGGCAGTGCGGGAGGTCGTGGCGCGGCATCGGGTCCGTGCATTCGCGGCTCAAGCCTTTGGCTGACCCGCATTCGGTTTATCGCAGGAGGATGCAGTGAAAAATGATGTTGTGATCGTCGGCGGGGGACCTGGTGGAACCACGGCCGCCATGTGCTTGCTCAATGAGGGCGTCAAGCCGCTCATCATCGAAAAGAAGGAGTTCCCGCGGTTTCACATCGGCGAGTCGTTGACTGGTGCGGCGGGCAAGGTGCTGCGAGACCTCGGAATCGTCGACGAGATGTACCGCAGGCGGTATCCCACCAAACAGGGGGTGAACGTCTACGGGAAGAGCGAGGTGGCCTCCTGGTTCGTTCCGGTCACCGGCCGGGACGAGAATTGGGAGCTCTTTCCCTGGGATACGTGGCAGGTACGCCGATCTGACTTCGACAAGATGATGCTCGATCAAGCCATCTCCCGAGGCGCCGAATACCTCACGGGCAGAGCGTTGAGGCCGGTGCTGTCCGACGATGGCGCTGTCACTGGAGTCCAAGTTGAGCTTTCGGGCGGGAAGGTCGAAGAGATCCAGACCGAGATGCTGCTCGACTGCTCCGGCATGGCGACGTGGCTCGCCAACATGGGAGGAATCACGGGGCCAAAGTATGTGGGCTCCTACGACAAGCAGGTGGCCTTTTTTTCGCACGTCGCTTTCGCCGAACGGGATAATGGACCCGAGCGAAGGCAGCACCCGGACAACACGTTGATCTACTACCGGGGCAAGTACCACTGGGCCTGGTTCATTCCGATTGACTCCGAGGTTGTCAGTGTCGGGGTCGTTGCGCCGTCCAGCTTGTTTCTGGAAAAGAAGGAATCGCCGCGCGACTTCCTACTCCGTGAGCTCAAGGAGCTGCATCCCAACCTCTCGCGGCGGCTCGGCGAGATCAAGCTTGTCGAGGATGTGCACGTCGTCCCCAACTACTCCTATCAGGTGAAGGGGTTCTCCGGCAACGGGTGGATGTGCATCGGCGACGCCCATCGCTTTGTGGATCCTATCTTCTCGTTTGGGCTGTCGGTCGCGATGCGCGAGGCGCAATTCGTCGCTCCCGCCATACGCGATTTCCTGGGTGGAAGTCGCAACGGAGTCGATCCCTTCGCCGACCTCCGACTTCAGTTCGAGAAGGGCGTCGACGTGCTTGAAGACGTGGTGGACTCCTTCTGGGAGCAACCGCTGGCTTTCGCCTATTGCGTCCACGCAAAGCACACCGACAATATGACGGACATGTTCGCCGGCCGTATCTACGAGCACGAGCGCCAGCCGTCGCAGGGCCTGAATTACTGCCGCAAGATCCTCAGACGGGAAGGGATGCGCGAGAAATCCTATGAGTCCGAAGATCTCTATTCCGTCCCGGTCGGTTCCCGCTATCATCCCGAGCGCGCGGCAATCTGGGGAGCTAACGGACAGGTCGCCTCCACCGAAGAGTGGATGCGGCCGAGGTAGGAGTCGCTCGGGGCCGGAAAGCCGGTCCCAGTTATTCGCCTACGCAGCCGAAACACGAAGGACTGACATATGGATTCGCCGGTAACCTTGGAGCTCGAGAGTGTTGTGCTCGGGGTCATTGTCCAGTTGGTCGTCATCATTGCCGCGGCGCGAATCGCCGGAATGCTTTTCCGGAAATTGGGTCAGCCGCAGGTCTGCGGAGAGATTGCCGCCGGACTTATCCTCGGGCCGTCCCTACTCGGAGGCCTATTCCCTGATCTGCTCGAGAAGGTCTTCGTCCCATCGCTAAACGGGACCTTCAACGTTCTGAGCCAGCTCGGGCTCATCCTGCTCATGTTCCTGATCGGGCTCGAATTCGATTTCGGGCAGATCGGAAAGAACCGCCGGACCGCTGTCAGCATTTCGGTGGTGGGAATCGTGCTCCCATTCACCTTTGGCTTCGCGCTCGGACGTTACCTGCACGGCGAGCTCGAGCTGACTGGCTCCTGGCTGAACCTGGCGCTGTTCATCGGCGCGGCAATGTCGATCACGGCCATTCCAATTCTTGGTCGCATCATGATCGAGCTTGGAATCAACCGCACGCGGGTCGGATCCCTGACAATTTCCGCCGCCGCCATCGACGATGCCGCCGGGTGGATCATCCTTGCGCTGGTCACCGCCAGCGTGCGAGCGTCGCTCGATCCCGTGAAGCTCACTGCGATGATCGCCGGCGTGCTAGGCTTCGCCCTGGTGATGGCGCTTATCGTGAGGCCCTTACTCGTGCGATGGTCAAGCCGAATGCTCGCGAAATCCCCGGAGCTGCCGATGAACGGCCTCGCGGTTTTGCTGATTCTTGTGTTCGTGGCGGCCGGCATGACCAACCTGATCGGCATCTTCTCGATCTTCGGAGCGTTCTACCTCGGCGCCATCCTTTACGATCAGCACGAGCTTCGCGAGGCGGTTAAGCGCCGGCTCAATGACTTCGTAACGGTCTTCTTCCTCCCAATTTTCTTTACCTACACCGGCCTGCGAACCGATATTGGCGCGATGGCCGGCGCCGGCATGTGGGGCATTTGCGCTTTAGTGTTGCTGGCCGCGGTGGCGGGTAAGTTCGGCGGATGCGCGCTGGCTGCCCGCGCCAATGGCCTGCCATGGCGTGAGTCAGCCATGATCGGTGTCATGATGAATACCCGCGCGCTGATGGAGCTCATCGTAGTCAATATCGGATACGACTTAGGCGTCATTCCAGATAGCATCTTCTTCATGTTGGTTTTCATGGCGGTCTTCACCACGTATATGGTCACTCCCATACTGCGCAGGCTTATCCGGAAGAGCGAGGTGGAGACCCACTTCATGCAGTCGGCGTTTGCGGCGGCGGGAGCCGGCGCGAAAGCTGCGCGACTGCGTTGAGTGGCAATGGGCAATCAGGAGCGTTCGCAACTCGGACAGACGTCCCGATTGAGGTCGCCCAGCCGACGGCGAGGCCGGAGAAGTCTTTGGCCCCGTCAGTCGGACGGCGTACTCACACGTGCGCGACTGTGTTCGCGCTTTGTACTGGCAGGTGTAGGGCGAAAGGGCCTGCGCCTCCCAACAGATGGCTAAATAGGGAAAAAGTGGACGCGAGGCGATACATGGCAAAGGAAGCCTATTCCTTTGAAGGCTCGAACCGACTTGCCTTCGGCTGACTGGGCGTCCAAAGCGAAAAGTCCAACTTCGCGTCGTTGGTTTTAAGGAGTATATTATGCAGACGAATAGTGTTAGCAAGACCGTTTCCGTCACCCGACGGAATTTCTTCGCCGTCACGGGAGCCGGCGTCTTGGGAATGCTCGGAGCCCAGAAGCTCTCGGCATGCTCCGTTGAGGCGACGTGCATCGGGCGCACCGACAACTCGGTCACAATCCGAGTGGTTTTCGGCCAAACGTGCGGCGAGACGGTTCCGAATCAAATTCGGGTGACGGGCGTATCGGGAACCGGAGCGACCGTCGGGCCGATCACGTTTGCCGGCAATGTTGATGGAACCACCGACATCACGATTGACGGTCTGGAGTGCGACGTTTCCTACACCTTCGAGATCGTCGGAATCGTCACGGTCGGTGATGTCGAGCTGCGCAGCGACACAGTTCAGGTCACTTCCTGCAGCCCGGAGTGCGCCGACGGCTGCACTCGGACGCAGGGGTACTGGAGGAACCACCCCGGAGACTGGTTGGGGGTGTCGTTGTCGCTCGGCAACAACGAATATACCCAGGCGCAACTACTGACGATTTTCAGAACGCCGGTACGAGGTAACGGACTGATCC
>CAYOPA010000455.1:0-4426 GCA_964405625.1 uncultured Bryobacterales bacterium | reverse complement strand
GAAACAGGCGCACGAACGGATCATCGGCGCCCGGCAGGTGCCCAACGCCGACAAGCTCCTGAGCCTGTATGAACCGGAGGTGCGGGTGATCGTGCGCGGCAAGGCCGGAGCGGAGGTCGAGTTTGGCAACACGGTGTTGCTGGGGGAGAACCGGCAGGGCGTCATCCTGGATTACAAACTGTTCCGGGAATCGGCGCCGGCCGACAGCCAGGTGCTCTTTGGCAGTCTCCTGCGCGTGCGGGAAGGCACGGGCCGCGAGGTCGGGGCGGTCGTGACGGATCGTGGATTTTACAGCGCCGCGAACAGTCGCACGCTCCGGGAGGGAGACACCTTTGACGGACTGTGTCCGCGCGGGCCGACCCGGTTGCGTGAGCGCATGAAGGAGGAGAAGTTTGCGCGGCTGCAACGTCGCCGGGCGCAGACCGAGGCGCGGATCGGCATCCTCAAAGCCAACTTTCTGGGGCGGCCGATGCGGGCCAAGGGCTTCGCGCATCGGGAACTGGCGCTGGCCTGGGGCGTCTTGACGCACAACCTGTGGAAGCTGGCGCGGATGCGGCAGGCCAAACGAAAGAGGGAGCCCGAACCGCTGCGGCAGGCCGCCTGAGGCGCCGGCCAAATCTCGCTGGGTTGGAATCACAGGAGGGGTGTCTCTTCGCCGGACGTATTTCCGGCGGATCCGGCCTTCACAACGCGCCAGACACCGCCGAACCCCACTGCTCCCGGCACCGCCGCCAAACCGCTCCCAAACCCATCCCAAAAACAGCCATTTTGGGGACAAGCTCTATATACCCTTACCTTGAGCTCTGCGCGCTGATCTTCGTGGACGATGTCGGGCACCAGTGGCAGTGGTTTCTCCAGTGATTCCTGTAGCCCTTCCAACCAATGCCCGCGATTTCCACGGTCCATCAGGACGGCCCAGCCTGAGGGCTTCCCTGGGCTCGAGTTTTCTGATCCAAATGGGGTTCGCCACTCATGAGCCATAGCGCTTTCTGCCATCAACGCCGGTGTGACCGGGACCCCCTCCGCGCCAGCGACATGCTGTTGAGCATTCTCTATCACGTAGCCGTTTCGACGAGTCAGTCATCCCGGCTTCGCCGGTGTCCCGGACGACTCCTCGCATTGATCCTAGCGCTGCTCGGACTGTTCCCGAGCATCCCCGGCACTGCCACGGGCGGCGAGGCCACGGCCCCAGTGCCACCGTTGTTGGAGCCTTTCGACTACCGTGGCGTGACCCTGGGTGACGGGCCGCTGCTGCGCCAGGTGCTCGAGGTTCGCGAGGATTACCTGCGTCTCCCCAGCGATGACCTCCTCAAGCCGTTTCGAGAACGGGCCGGCAAGCCGGCTCCCGGCGCAAACCTCGGCGGCTGGTATACCGATGGCATCTTCCATGTCTTCGGCCAGATATTATCGGGCCTTGCCCGCATGCACGCCGCCACGGGCGACGAAACCTGCCGCCTGAAACTCGACGCCCTGATCGAGGGCTGGAAAGAATGCATCGAGGACGACGGTTATTTTTTCTCCAGCCGACCGCCCAGGCCGGCCCATTACATTTACGAGAAGATGGTTGGCGGATTGTTGGACGCCCATCGCTACGGCGGAAATCCAGAAGCGCTGCGACTTCTGGACCGCATCACCACCTGGGCGGAGAGGAACCTGGACCACTCGAACGACTACGTCTTCGACACCCTCACCGGAATAACCGAGTGGTTCACGCTCTCCGAGAATCTTTACCGCGCAGCGCAAATCACCGGCGAGAGCCGGTACCGGGATTACGCCCGAACCTGGGAATACACCCGGTTCTGGAAACTCTTCGACGATCCCGCCGACGATCCCGGCCCGGAGCTGTTCGCTGCCTCTCGGGGCTATCACGCCTATAGCCATGTCAACAGCCTCAATGGCGCCGTTGCGGCCTATGGCATCACCGGCGAGCGGCGTTATCTCAAACTGGTCCGCAACGCCTACGACTACCTGCAGCAACATCAGCTCTACGCGACGGGTGGATACGGGCCCAATGAACGACTGGTGCCGGAACCGCTCCTCCTCGACTACCTGGATGTCATGGAGAATCACTGGGAAATCGCCTGCTCTTCCTGGGCGGGATTCAAACTGGGCAAACAGTTGATGCGCTTCACCGGCGACGCCCGGTATGGCGACTGGATCGAACGCCTCTTGATCAATGGCATCGGTGCCGCCCTGCCCCTGGCACCAGACGGTCGGGTCATGTACCACTCCGGCCACGGCCTGAGCGGCACCGCCAAGTCCTACAAGCTGCCTCCCTGGTCCTGCTGCGCCGGTTCGAGGGTCCAAGCCGTGGCCGACTACCACGACCTGATCTTCTTCCAGGACACCGACAGTCTGTACGTCAACCTCTACACGCCGGCGGTGGCGACCTGGAGTCATCGTGGCCGGCCCGTAACGCTGCGGCAGGAAACACAGTTCCCCGAGAGTGAGTATGTTCGGCTGCGGCTGTCCCTGGCCGACCCGGATACCTTCACTCTCAAACTGCGCCAACCCGCGTGGCTGGCGCAGCCGATGGAGGTGCGGATCAACGGCCAGGTCGCCCGGTTGGAAATTGACGGCGCCCATTGGGGCAGCCTCCGACGGGAGTGGCGCGACGGCGATCGCTTGGAATTACGCCTGCCGATGCAGTTCGTGGCAGAACGGTTTCCTTACGCTTCCACCAATGCTTTTCCCGCCGCGATCGTCCGGGGACCCGTGGTGCTTGCCGGTCGCGCAGCCGAAGGGAACCCCGTTTCGCGGATCAACTTCACCGATCTACAGTCGAACTTCCTGCCGGTAACAGGTGAGCCAATGAGCTTCCGGCTGAAGTCCGATTCCAACGTCCTGTTCCGTCCGTTCTATCGCTTCAATCAGGGAGAAAGGTATTTCATGTACTTCAATCCGCGGCATCCGTGGACGCGCCGGTTGCCTTCGGAACTGAAGTTTTCCTCTGGCTGGAGCATGAACCTGACGGATGACCTGCAGACCACGACGAACGTGGGAGCCTTCGTGGAGCACACGTTCACCGGGCGGCAGATTCGCTGGATCGGTCGCATGTTTGACGACGCGGGCCGGGCTGAGGTGCGCCTGGACGGTCAGGTCATCGCAACCGTCGATCAATACGCTCCGGTCCGGGACACACCGTTCCGCTATGAGATCAACAACCTGCCCGAAGGACCGCACACCATCCGGTTGACCTTGCTCGCGGACCCGCACCCGGCGTCGAAAGACCGCCGGTTGAATGTGGCGGGCTTCGATGTGGTGTCCCCATCGACGGTGGAAAAGAACCATGCGCACGACCCAGAATAAAGCGGGCATTGACCGCAAACACCTGCGCGTCGCGGCCGTCCAGATGATCTTCGCCGACTCCATCGCCGGCAATCTGGAGAAGATCGAGCGCGCCGCCGTCGAGGCTGCGGCGGACGGGGCCGACGCCGTGCTGTTTCCCGAATGCGCGACCACCGGCTACGCGTGCGACTTCGGCGCGCTGAAGCCTGCCGCAATTCGGCAAGCCCTTCGCTCGGTCGCGGCCATCGCCGCGACGCTCCGCATCAACCTGCTCGTCGGCAGCCCCATCTTCGCCGGCCGCCGGCTCTACAACGCCCTGGTCGTGTTCGATCGCCGCGGGCGGCTCATTCACACTTACGCCAAGTGCCAACTCGTTGAGGCGGATCGCCAATGGTTCACGCCTGGCAACAGCCTCTCGCTCTTCTCGCTCGAGGGCGTTCCGGCGACGGCCATCATCTGCCACGAGCGGCGCTATCCGGAGCTCGTGCGGCTGCCCGTGATGGCCGGCGCCCAAATCGTGTTTCATCCCAACGCCGGGATGGATGCCTTGCCAGTCTCGCGCAACAAACGCCGCGGGCGGGACGGGATTCCGGTGCGAGCCTTTGAAAACGCCGTCTATTACGTGTTCGCGAACTCCGTCGGCCCGCAGGGCGAAGGCAAATGGTCGGCTGGCGATTCGAAGATCGTCGCGCCGGATGCTTCGTTCCTGAAGCTCGCCGGCAATCAAAAAGAGGATGTGCTCGTGGCCCACCTCGACCTGTCATTGGCAACGCGGAAGTACGCGCGGGACAGTCAGCGGCATCCGCGCTTCCTGGCGAGCCATTGGCGGCGAATGTTGCCGGAGCTGCGTCGGCGGGTCCTCCAGACCAACCGTCGCTTCCAGCGATGGTTCGACTCGGGCCATAGCGTTTCGGTTTCCTAACCGGGCGCTCCACAAATGAATCACGAGCTACCTGTCCGTCGAGCGCCAGCGAGACGAACGGCTGCGGTGAGGAGGCTCAATAAACCAGCACGAGGACGGCGGCTGGTTCGGCGTCCTTAACCACGTCCTCGAACTGGCGGTCGGTGGTGTTCGGGTCCTTGAGCTTGGCGGCGACTTCGGGGACGGATTCGAGGAAGCTGAGGAGGTAGCTGCTCT
>CAYOPA010000454.1:0-4442 GCA_964405625.1 uncultured Bryobacterales bacterium | reverse complement strand
GGCTATCACTCCGGCGAGACGATCGCGCAGATCTCGCGCGACGTCCAGATGACGCACAAGAGCGCGGCCAAGTGGATCAGTAAAGCCCTGGCGGTGGGCGCCGACGCCCCAAGCACGGTTTCTGGCTCAACCTCGTCGAGACGCTGTTCGGCAAGATGACTCGCACCTTTCCGCGCCACTTCCGGGTCGCCTCATGGCAGGAACTTCGCGAACGGATTCCGCGCGGAGTCGGCGAGATCAACGCCGCACCGGTCGTCCATCGCTGGAGGAAGCTCGAAGGGTTGACGACGACTTGAAGTGGATATGTTTTAGTGAAACGATATCCTGGGTACTGTTAACACCAACCCGAAGGGATGTGCCTTGGCTTTCCGCGCTTCGCCCTGATCGTCGAGGCGTTGCCGTATTGTCAACGGGACGGAGTCTCCCCCATCAACGTCGGCCGAACGGGCGTGCGCCACGCGATAAGCCGCCTTCACATGCCGCGGTGCAGGGCCCAGATCCACAGCGCCCACAGCCCCAAAATCGCCCCAATGCCGCCAATCGCCAGCGCCCGCCAGTGGCGCTCGGCAACCCCCGCTCCGGAACTACCGGCGCGCTGCCGCAACAGCGCCGGCTGGAACTTGCGCATCTCCGGCGGCAGCTCCGGCGATCCCCGCAAGATGTGGTCGTAGGCTTCTTGATTGGCGATCAAGATCGTCTGCGACCGCGGGCCCGCCGCCGTGGCGTGGATCTTTTCGCGAAGAGCCTCAGGCACCTCGTCGAGCGAACGGTAGATCCGATCCCCTTCCACGGTGGAGATTCGCACCGACGACGTCTTGACCACCCACCTCATGAAACTTTCTCCTGCCGCGCGCCCGCCCGGCTGACCGGCGCCCCGCCGCTCACCGGCTCCGCTTGGCGGGCGAAGTCCGCCACTACTTCGATAAAGCCCAAAGCGGCTCGTGACAGCGCCTTGTCCTTACGATACACAAGTCCGATCGTGCGGATCATCGGCAATGGGTCCAGCCGCAGCGCCACCAGCTTTCCCATCCGAACCTCGTCCTGGGCGTGCGTGATCGCCAGGAAGCCCACGCCCAGCCCGGCGATCACAAACTGCTTGAGCATCTCCGTCGAATCGAGCTCCATGGAGATCCGCAGGTCGTCTTCGTAGTCGGCGAGATACTCGTTGATGCGAGTCCGGGTGCGTCCCATTTTCTGCAACAGCAGTGTGTGTTGCGCGATCTGCTCGGCGTTGACGGAGCCCCGCACGGCCAGCGGGTGATTTGGCGGTGTGATCAGCCGCACCTCATCGGAGTGGATTTGGACGACCTCCACGCGCTTCTCCTGTACGGGCAGTTGCGTGATGCCGAAGTCCACCGAGTTATCCAGCACCGACTGCACCGCCTTGGCCGCGTGCGAGCGCACGACTTGAAGCTGTACACCGGGGAAGCGCTGCTTGTAGTCAGCGAACACCTGGGGCAGCACGTTGATGCAGGTGGCCTCGTTGGCCGCGATGGTCAGCTCGCCGCGCGGCACCCGCTCCAGCTCGCGGATCTCATCGAAGGCTTGTTTCTTGGTATCGAGAATTTGGCGCGCGTAGTCGCCGAAGATCTTACCGGCGGTGGTCAAGGAGATGCGGCTGCCGAAGCGCTCGAACAGTTGCGCGCCCAGCTCCTGCTCCATTTGTCGGATTTGCGCTGAGATCGCCGGCTGCGTGCGGAAACACGTCTGCGCCGCCTTCGAGAAGCTCTTCAGGCGCACGATCTCCAGAAACGTATGGAGCTGGTCGAAATCCACAGCTCTAGCAGCTTCGCGCTGTTCCCCTAGACGCCTGACAGCGGAACAGAAAGCGAGCCCGCCCTACCAGGCCGCCGACCGCACAGACACCGCTACTATAACACCGCCGCCCCGCCCCAAGATCTTTCGTTATGGAGGGCGGTGCTAAAATCTAAGGCTTCTCCCACGGTTATCATGTCTGCGAAAACACCCATCCGCGCCGGCGTGCTCGGCTTCAGCGGATACAGCGGAGCTGAGCTCGTGCGCCTGCTGCGCCGCCATGAGGCGACCGCGCCCGTGCTTCTGGAACACCGCCAAACCGCCGAGGAGGAACAGGCGCCCTGGGAAGAGGGCCTGGAGCGCGTCCCGTTCGACGCCGCCGGGCTCGCCGGCGCCGGGCTCGACATCGTCTTCACGGCCACGTCGCACGAGGTCGCGTTGGAAGCGGTTCCGCTGGCGCTCGACGCCTGCGCCCGGGCCGTCGACATCAGCGGCGCTCACCGCCTGCGCACCGTCGAACACCAGAAGCGCTGGTACGGGTTCGAGCATCCGCGCGCCGATCTGCTCGAACAAGCCGTCTACGGCCTGCCGGAGCTCTACCGCGAGCAGGTGCGCGGAGCTCGCTTCGTGGCCAACCCGGGATGCTACCCCACCGCGGCAAACCTGGCCATCCAGCCGCTGGTGGCGGCCGGCGTGGTGGACCGGGCCTTCGGCGTGGTGTGCGACGCGAAATCCGGCGTTAGCGGCGCGGGCCGCAAGCCGTCCGCCAAAACGCATTTCTGCGAAGTGACCGAGAATTTCTCAGCCTATGGCGCGCTGTTCCATCGGCATACGCCCGAGGTCTTGCAGCATTCCGGGCTCGCTGAACCAGAGCTGTTCTTGAACATGCATCTGCTGCCGGTGCATCGGGGGATTCTGGAAACAATCTACATCCGCACCGTCGGCGAGCTTAGCGCGGAGACCGTCGCGGAGATCTACGCCGCGCGATACGCCGACGAGCCGTTCGTGCGGGTGCTGCCCGGCGGCGCGTTTCCGGATTTGCACAGCGTCCGATACACCAACCTGTGCAAAATCGGCTTCCGCGTCGATCCGCCCACCCGCAGGCTGACCGTGGTGACCGCGATCGACAATCTCGTGAAAGGAGCCGCTGGCCAAGCGCTGCAAAACATGAACCTGATGTTCGGGTTCGAAGAGACGGCCGGGTTGCTACACTCCGGCGATGGAGAGCGGCCTTGAAGCTGTTAGTCAAGCTGGGTGGGACGCTGCTGGAATCCGACGAGACCCGCCGGAGCCTGGCCGCTCAGGCGGCGGCCTTGGCGAGCGCCGGCCACCGGGTGGTCATCGTTCACGGCGGCGGCAAGCGCTTGAGCCGCTACCTTCAAGAGCAGGGCGTGCCCAGCGAGTTTCGCAACGGCTTGCGCGTAACGCCCCCGGAAATTCTCGACGCGGTGCTGCGCATTTACGCGGGATCGGTGAATCACCACTTGGTCTCCGAGCTCCAGGCCGCCGGGGCCCTGGCCGTCGGGCTATCGGGCATCGACGCGGGGCTGGCGCAGGCCGTCCAGCTTGACCCGGACCTTGGCGCGGTGGGCAAGGTGGAGCGCGTGAACCCCGCGCTGCTCGATACATTGACCGAGGCGGGCTATCTGCCGACGGTGGCTTGTATCGCCGGCGGCGCGGACGGGGCGATCTACAACGTGAACGCCGATGAGATGGCCGCGGCGGTGGGCGCGGGCTTCGGCGCGGACCGGCTGATCTTTCTGACCGACGTGGGCGGCGTCCTTGATGCGGCGGGCGGGCTGGTACCGAGCCTGACCGTGGCGGACGCCGAGAAGCTGATCGGCGACGGCGTGGCTCATGGCGGCATGGAAGCCAAGCTGCGCGCCGCTTGCGGGGCCGTGCTCAACGGCGCCGGCGAAGTTCGGATCGCAGCCGGGGCCGAGGCTGAAGTGCTGCCGCGGCTGTTGGAAGGGGAGTCGCTGGGCTCGGCATTGACCGCCGGGTAGAGCGATTTCCAGGGTCGAGATCACTGAATTCAGAATTTTTACTGATATTTTGCTCAATATCTCGTAAATAAAGTGTAAATCCTTCCCAAATCAGATACGCGTGGCTTTCGCCGGTCGTATACTTTGCTTTCGAATAGCTCGGTGCAGGCCGGTTTTGGAGGGGGAGGCGTCATTGCGAGCTCAAGTGATCGAAGTCCGCCAAGCAGTTGGCAAGCTGTTGATGGAACCCGTGTTCCACTCCTCGGGGAAGAAGCTCCTGGCAAAGGGGCACCAAATTTGCGAGGACGATATCCGTCTCCTCAGCTCCGAGGGCTGTCTGCGGGTGCGCGTGAATATCCTGGACGAGGGGGAGATCTCCGAAGAGGTCGCGGCCCGGCAGATCGCCCAGGAGGCCGTCGGTGGCGCGCTGGAGCTCCGGGTGGCGCCAGGCGGTCGCGTGAATGTCCACACCACCGAGCCGAGCTGCATCCTGGTCAACGAGGACGCGCTACGCGAGCTCAACCGTTCCGCGACGGTGACGGCGGCGACGCTGCCGAGCTTGACCTACGCAGTAGCCGGACAGCGCATCGGAGTGGTCAAGACGGCCCCATTCGGCGTACCCGCGCTGGGCTTCCAAGGCGCACTGCAGATCGTGCGGCGTTCCGCGCCGTTGATCGAGGCGCGACCAATCCGCTCGCCGAC
>CAYOPA010000453.1:0-4456 GCA_964405625.1 uncultured Bryobacterales bacterium | reverse complement strand
TACTCCCAGCTCACCCAGATCGGGCTCGACCACGCCAGCTCCTCGTCAGCCTGCTCGACCCGCACGTAGTACCAGTGCTCGCCCGGCCCGGCGCCCTGGTCCAGAAACTCAAACTCCGCCGTTTGGGCGCCCGGCTCGGCCTTGTAGATATACTCCCCGTCGCGGATCAGGTGGATCGCCGCAATCGGCCCAGTCCCCTGCGCCCGCACCCGGAAGGGCTGTCTTTTCACCTGCCCGCAGTCGTCGCCCATCAAGCAGTCGCCCAGCCGGTACTCCAGCACGATGTTGTCGGTCGCGCCGTAGGTGTGGCGGTCCTTGATCGCCTGCCAGACGTCCTGGCGGGACGTTGACGGGCTGTAAACCATGGCGTAGGAGATGTGCGTGGACATATGGTCGGAGCTGGCGATCACGCCGATCTTGTAGCCCTTCTTCCAGGCGTTCCACACCGCGCCGGGCTGCTGCCAGCCCCCGGCTTGCGAGCCGTCCGGGCCACGCCAGCGGGGCGCGCCCTCGTGCTCGTTGTTGATGCGGTCGCCCTGGTAGATCTCGACCACCGCGTCCACTTCCGGATCAAAAGCGTGCCAGTCGGTGCCCATGCCGGTGGAGCCCGAAGTATGCGGAATGGCCAGCCCACCGGACGCCTTCACGGCCTCATGCAGCAGGTGCGTGTCGTTCTCCACCACGCCGCCGAAGCTGTTGGAGTTGAACGTCAGCAGCTCGGTATCCGGGGTGTCGGGCAGCAAGAAGCGGTCGCTCTGCTGCTGGAAGAAGGGCACGATCGGGTAGTCCCGCTGGGTGTAGATCATGTTGCGGTGACCGTGCGGGTTCCCCGGGTTGCGCTCGTAGGCGTAGAGCGTGGAGTAGCGGTCGGGGAAGTCGTACATGTCGGTGAATTTCTGGGTCATGAAGTTCCAGAAGTCGTTGCCGCCGGCTTGGTGGTCAGTGGAGGCGCCGAAGTCCATGTCAGCAGCGTCGATCATGTAGCGGTAAAAGTCCGGCAGCGAGCCGTCGGGCAAGCCGCCCTGGTCCGGCGACAGCTCGGTGTGGCGGTGCAAGTCGCCGCGCAGAATGCGCAGGTTTTGGCCGCGGTGCTCCACGCGGTGGTTGCGGATGACGCGCACGTCGGCGGCTTCATTGGCGTGGCCGGGCCGCGCCTGAATGCTCGGCGGGACGAACGCAGCGAGCTGGGGCGCGGGCGCCTTCGCGGGCAACTCCAGCGACCCGGCGGCCACGCGCGCCTGGTGCGGCTGCGAGCCGAAGGCCCAGTCGCGACTGTCGTGCGGCCAAAAAGCCCACAGCCGACCGTCGTGGGAAGTCAGGGACATGCGGGTGGATTTGCGGTTGCCGCTCGGAGCCAGCGGGATCGGGTCGCTCCACCTATCGCCCTCCAGCCGCGACAGGAAATACTCCCAGTGCACCCCGGCATAAATGCCCCTGCGGGCGTAACGGCGCTTGAAGCTTAACCAGGCGTCGCCCTGAGGGTCGAAATAGAGCAGCGGCCGGCTGTGCGCGGAATTGCCCGCCTCCAACGCGTCGGCAAAGCGCAACGGGGGCGGCGTTTTCCACTCCTCGCCGTCCAAGATGGCGATCTCAGTCTCGCGCACGCCCATCAGCGGCGCGCCCGGCGAGCGATCGCCGAGATAGAAACCGTAATCCTTTCCCCAGTTGACGGCGTCGGTCTCCCAGGCGACCCAGGGCCGGTTTTGCGGATCGACCGCCACGGAGACGTGCGCCTCAAAGCGCGGCGTGCCGATCACCCTCCGCTCGGGACCGAAGCCGTCGGCCGGCGAGTAGCGCCGCAGATAGACGTTGTAGTCGCCGTCATAGCGATCCCAGGCGATCCAGACGGCGCCGTCGGGCCCCGAGCCGACGGCGGGCTCCCAGTTGTTCTCCTCCGAGTTGGTCGCCGCCAGCGTCTCGGACCAGCGGCCGTCCTTGAGATACTTCAGCCGGATCTGCGAAGCGCGGCCCTGCATCGCTTGCCAAGCAACGTAGATGGTCCCGTCGGGCGAGCGGGTGACGGCGGGCTCGATGTCGGGCAGCGGGTTGTCGGTCAGTCGGACGCGTCGCCCCCAGGAATTGTCCTCCCACGGCATGGCGTAGAGATCCCAGTTGCCGGGGCCGTCGGACTGTGGCCGGTGGGACCATATCAGCCAGGGCCGCCCGTCATCGGCGACCTCCACGTGCGGCCGCCAGACGTCTTCCGCCGAGCGCGGGACGGGCAGCAGCCGCGTCCATCGGCCGTCGGGTTGACGGCGGCGGAAATTGAGCTCCTCGCGGCGGTCGTGATAGCTCATCCAGACGGCGTTGAGCGTACCGCCCGGGCCGGCGGCGATCGAAGGGAAGTCATGCTGCCGAAATTCCGTGCCGGACAGGTCGGTGGTCGGCGGAATCCGCTGGACCCGCGCCCGTCCGCCAAGGACTTCGGTCCAGACGCCGAAGCGCATCTGCTGGGGCTTGACGGAAAACCTGCCGTCGGAGCCCGCGTCGACGGTCAGCTCGACGCCCGGTCCGCCGCGGCCCTGCACCAGCAGGCCCTTGGGCATCACGATGGTTTCGGTCGCGCTGCCGCCGGAGGCGTTGATGATCGCGCCGGTTTCCATGATCTCGGGCTTGACCGTCAGCCGCCAGCCGCCTTGCGGCAGCACTTTGTCGGGCGGCTCAAAGCGGTAACCCTCCACGCGAAAAATGTCGCCCTGCGCGACCGATAGGCCGCCCTGCCAACTCCTCTCCACCTCAAAGAGCAACAGCATTTGCCACAGCTCGTGGTCAACCGTACCGCCGGGGCGGTCGTAGTAGTGCTCCATGTAGCCTTCACGGGTCTGCCCCGACAGGCTGGCGGCCAACATGAGCGAGAGGGCGAAGGCTAGGCGCGGCATCGCCCGACATTGTAAGGGGTTGGGGCTCTGATGGTGTCGCGTGGCAGACCTTTAGCCCCGGGCTTCAACCCGGGGTCAGACGAGGCCGCGGCTCCCCGGGCTGAAGCCCGGGGCTATCCCTGCGGCGCCCCTTCAGGGCAATCACCGAGCTCGTTCGGGGCCCTGGCGGCGCACGGCTAAACTTCACGAAGCGCACAAGGTACAACCGTCCGCCACGAGGCGAGATACAATGGGTGCGATCTTTTTCGAATCGTCATGGCCAACCCACAACTCGTCAAGCTCATTCGCGAGGATCTCGACGGCTGGAACCGTTGGAGACAAGAACACCCCGGTGAGGAAGTGGACTTAAGCGGCGCCGACCTGGAGCGCTGTGATCTGGCCGTGGCCGACCTGGCCGGAGCCAACCTGTGCGCGGCCAACCTGATCATGGCCAACTTGCGGGCCGCCGACCTCCGCGGCGCCGACTTGAGCAAGGCGAACCTGGTGGGAGCGCGGATGATCGGCGTGGATATGGTCAATTCCGACTTGAGCGGCGCCGACCTGCGGACAGCCGAGGATTTGACACGGGAGCAGCTCCGCGAGGCCAAGGGCGACGATGAGACGCTGTTGCCCGACTACATCGACCCGCCGGCTTCTTGGCGGTAAGAGGCTCTACCAGGCGATCGGCTTGCCATTGCGGAAGAACCCGCCCGTGGGCGCGTGCTTGGGCAGGGTTGCGGCCCAAATCACTCCCGCAGCTCCTTCCTTGGCGCTACGCGGCGCGTTCGGCCCGCCCAATTTCGTGCGTACCCATCCCGGACACACCGCGTTCACCTTCACGCCGTCCTTTCGTAGCTCGGCGGCTGCAATGCGGGTCAGCGCATTGAGCGCCGTTTTCGAGATACGGTAGGCTGGGCTGCCGCCGGCCATGCCATTGAGCGCGCCGTAGCCGGACGAGACATTGACGATCACGCCCGCCTCGCTCTGCCGCAACAGCGGCGCCAGCGCGCGGATCAAGTGGAACGCCCCGAAGAAGTTTGTCTCCAGCGTCTGCCGGAACAGCGATTCGGGAACTTCCAGGACGCTCTCGTGCGGATCGAGGTAGACGCCGGCGTTGTTTACCAGCGCGTCCAGCCGGGCCGGATCGTTGTTCAGCATCCGCTCCAGGGCGACGATGCTGCCGACGTTGGAGACATCGACCTCCACGGCCATCGCATCCAAGCCTTTTTCGCGGATACGGCCGGCGGCCTTTTCGGCTTCGTCCAGGCGGCGAGCGCCGACCAGCGCCAGATAGCCCCTTTCGGCCAGCCCCAGGGCCGTTTCAAAACCGATGCCGCGATTGGCGCCGGTCACCAGGGCGACTTTTTGCCTCTTCGCCATGACCCGATCGATGCTAGCTCTTCATGGACTGCAAGAACTCGAGGTTGCTGCGAGTCTTCGAGAGACGGTCGCGCAGCAACTCCATGGCCTCGGTGACCGACAGAGGGCTGAGCACCTTGCGCAGCACCCAGACGCGGTTGAGCGTCTCCGGATCGAGCAGCAGCTCTTCCTTGCGGGTGCCCGAGCGGTGGATGTCGATGGCCGGGAAGGTCCGCTTC
>CAYOPA010000452.1:0-4458 GCA_964405625.1 uncultured Bryobacterales bacterium | reverse complement strand
GCCAGAACGAGGTGGTTAAGCCGTCCATCGACGCGCTGCAGGAGTTCAAGGTCGTCACCAACGGCTTCTCCGCTGAGTACGGACGGACCTCCTCCGGCATCATTGAGGTCTCGCTCAAGTCGGGAACGAACCAGGTTCACGGGACCGCCTACCACTTCCTGCGCAACGACGCAGTGGACGCGCGCAATTTCTTCGATCCATCGGACAAGCCGCCCTTCAAGCGCAACCAGTTCGGGTTCTCGCTGGGCGGGCCGGCCATTAAGAATCGCCTGTTCTGGTTCGGCGACGTCGAGTGGAACCGGATTCGGGAATCGTCAACGACCGTGAGCACGATCCCGACGGTCCCGATGCGGCAAGGCGATTTCTCGGGGATCAGCAACAGGATCTTCGATCCGCTGACCTGGGATGGAACGACGCGGCAGCCGTTTGCCAACAATCAAATCCCCGACAGCCGCATTGACCCGGTCTCGCATTTCATCCGTGACTTCTGGCCCGACCCGATGGTCGGAGGCCTGACTCGGAACTTCACGCTGAACGCTCCGGTAAAGCGCAACTTTCGGACCTGGGACTGGAAGGTGGACGGCAACATCGACGACAACACGACGGCCTTCGCGCGGATGAGCGAACAGCAGCAGGATCTGGAGCACGTACCACAACTGCCGGCGCACCCGCAGTTCGGGTTCGTCAGCCGCGGCGCCCGGCAGGACCGAACCAGTTGGAATACGGTCGTCGGTCTGAACCGCGTCTGGAAGCCATCCGTTGTCAGCACATTCCGATTGGGTTGGAACTACATCAACTCGGTCGTGTTCAACCCGATCGACCAGGATGTGAACTCCCAGATCGGCTTGCAGGGGTTCGACAACACGCTGCCCGGAGTGGCCGAAATCAACGTCGCGGGCTTTAGGGCGGTCGGTAACAACAACTTCAATCCGAACAACATCACCTCGCAAACGAGGCTGCTGTCAAGCGATACGAGTTGGACCAAGGGCAACCACGCCATCAAGTTCGGCGCGCAGATCTTCTTCCTGCAAAGCGCCATCGAAAATACGCAGCGGGCGAAGGGTGGAATGGACTTCGACGGCCGCTTCACGGAGCGCTCGCCGGCGAATCGGGCCGGGTCGGGGAACTCCATGGCGGACATGCTGTTGGGAATGCCCACTCGAATGCAGGGATCGAATACGGTTTGGATGGACCTGCGGGCGCCGTTCCAGCAATGGTTCGTCCAGGACGACTGGCGAGTGACTCAGAAGCTGACCCTCAACCTCGGACTTCGCTACGAGCTCAACCCATGGTGGGTCGATCGGCGTAATCAACTCGCCAACTTTGATTTGGGTACATGCTTCGGCTGCAACGACGGATCCCTGATCGTGGCGCAGGATGGCAACCGTCGGCGAGACCGAGCGTTGATTCAGCAGGTGAATACGAACTTGGCGCCGAGATTCGGCTTCGCCTACCGGATGACTCAAAAAACGGTTCTGCGCGGGGCTTACGGCCTCTTCTACGGGAACACTCAGAACACCGGCGGCGGCGAGTTCATGCAAACCAATCCGCCGATGCATTTCAAGGCGACAATCGATACGGGACGGACCGATCCGTTCCTGCGCGCCTCGATAGGGCTGCCGCCCGGGACGATCTCGCCCGAAAACGCCGCCAATGTCGAGCTGTCCTCGTTCGAACAGGAACCAAGCTGGCCGATGGCGCAGAACTGGAACTTCAACATCCAGCACTCGCTGCCCAGGAACGCGATTTGGGAGATTGGGTACTTCGGCAACAAGATGAACCACATCGTCGGCCGGGTGGACCTGAATCAGCCGCGGCCGGGTCCCGGAGCGGTAGGCCCCCGTCGCCCTTGGACTCAAGTGCAATCGCCCGGCACCGACGCATTCATCTCGCTGGGGCCGATGAACCGCCACGAATTTAATGGGAACACGCTATATCACGGGTTCCAGACGAAGATCGAAAAGCGGTACTCGCAGGGGATGACCTTTATCGGAAGCTACAACTTCTCGCGCGCACTCGGCGACATCCGGCCGATACCGGGCACGGGCGGCGCTCCCGGCGAGAACGCTCGCTTCGTGCAGAACGTGCTGGATATGAGGTCGGAGCGCGGGCTGGTCGGACAGCACATGAGGCATCGCTTCATCATGAGCTACGTCTATGAGCTGCCGTTCGGGCGAGGTCAGCAGTTTGGCTCCAACTGGAACAAAGCGCTGGACGCCGTGCTCGGCAACTGGGCGATGGGCGGCATTATCTCGCTGCTTTCGGGCACTCCGCAGCACCTGACGGTGCAGGGCAACCCGTCCAACGTGGGCGGCAACGGCGACCGGCCGAACGTGGTGGCGGGCCAACAGCCGATCCTGTCGGTCAGCGAGCGGAACGTGGACCGGTTCTTCAACACGGACGCCTTCGTTCCGAACGACCCGTTCACTTTCGGCAATGCGGGCAAGAACGTGCTGATCGGACCGCGCACCACGGCCTGGGATTTTTCGGTCTACAAGACGTTCCCGGTCATCGAAGGACACACCCTTCAATTCCGCTTTGAGGCGTTCAACTTCACCAACACGCCGGCGTTCGGGTTTCCGAATTCGCAGGCCGGCAACGTGAACTTCGGGCAGATTTCCGGCGCCGGGACGCCGCGGAACCTGCAGTTCGGTTTGAAGTACATCTTCTGAGAGCCGACTCTGGAGGCGGATCAACTGACAGCCTGGCCGCCGGCGCGGATTTCCCGTCGGCGCCCTCTTTCTTGTAAGATGGCAGGGCGAACTTGGAGGAACCATGCCGATGACACGACGACTTTTGATGATCTTGACTCTGCTCGGGCTTTTTGCAGCTCTGCCGGCCGCTGAGCTCGCCGCCAAGAAGGGCCTGACCCTGGATGTCGCCAAGGAGATGGCGACGGCGATGGAGAAGCGCGCCGCGCAAGACGGCTGGAAGGTCGTGATCTGCATTCTCGACGACGGCGGCAATCTGCTCTATCTGGAGCGCATGGACGGCGTGCAGGTCGGCTCGATCAACGTGGCCATCGGCAAGGCCGAGTCGGCTTTCAAGTTCAAGCGGCCCACCAAGGTCTTTGAGGATGGCGTCGCCAACCGGCCGGGCCTGATGATGCTGCCCGGCGCATTGGCCGTCGAAGGCGGGTTGCCGTTGATGGTGGGCGACCAGATTCTGGGCGCCATCGGCGTCAGCGGCGTCACATCCCAGCAGGACGGCATGATCGCCCAGGCCGGCGTGGAAGCGCTGGCTAAGATCGCGAAGTAAAGCGCCGGCGGCGGAGGCAATGCTCCCGGGCGCGATCGGCGGTTGCCGCGTCGATCCGCCCGTGCGCCTGGTAGTAGTCGATCATGCGGCTCACCCGGTAGAGCGAGTGGACCGGATAGCCGGCTGCGGCGAGAATCTCGTCGCCGCCCTGCTCTCGGTCCACCACCACCAGGATGCGGGCCACCTTCAGCCCATCCTTGGCGAGCTCCTCAATCGACCAAAGCTTGGTGTCTCCCGAGGCCATCACGTCGTCGATCAACGTGATCTCGCGCGCCGGTTCGCTGACGCCCATGTAGGCGCTGGAGCCCGAGCGTCCGCCGGGGTAGTGGGCGGGCTTCTTGCGGAGTTGCCCGTACGAAAGCGGGCAGTTGCCTCCGCGCGAAGCCAGCGCCGCCGCCAGCGCCAACGGCGTGGCCGTGTCGGGAATGCCGATCACCTGCTGCGGTCGGCCCGGTTCGGCGACCTCGGCGATGCGCCGGTGCAGCCGCTCGCCCAGCGCCGACAGCGTCCCCAGATTGTCGTACAGGCGGTGGCGCAGGTCGATGAAGATCGGCGTGTGGAGGGCGTATTCCTCCACGACGCGGTCGCCGAACAACACCAAGCCTTCGTCCCAGAAGGCGTCGAGCAGCGGGTCGCGGGAGGGCTCGGACATCAGGCTCTACAGTGGCGGACGCGCGCGCCGCCGCAGGTATTCGATCACCGTCGGCGGCGTATCGGCTGCCTCCAGCTTAGTAAAGTCCTCTGGCGTAAAGCGGAGATCGGCTGTCTCTCCCGCGGCGGCCTTTAGGGGCCAGTCGGGCTCACTGAGCAGCACCCGGCCCAAACCGATCAACTCGCAGCCGTCGGCGAGGGCGCCCTCGGCCTGGTCGGGGCTGTCCACGCCTCCCACGGCCATCACGGCCGCTTTCCCGGCCAGGCGCCCGGCGATTGCCGCCGCGCGCGGGCCGCGATCGTCCTGGTACCGCTTGGCCGCCACATCCAACACTTCCGCCCCGGCGGCGGCGAGAGCCTCGGCGAGCTCCAGGGTCTGCTCCAAAGTGATGCCGCCCGGACCCGGTTCCTCCGGGTCCAGGCGATACCAGCACGGGCCGCCGAAACCTTCGCTAACGGCTCTGGTCACGCTCGCCGGGTAGCGCAGCCGGTCGCTCACGGCCGGCCCGCCCCACGTCCACTGTTCGCCGTTTGTAGCCGGTGAAAAGT
>CAYOPA010000451.1:0-4470 GCA_964405625.1 uncultured Bryobacterales bacterium | reverse complement strand
GTTCTCAACCGATAGGTTTCGTCGGCGTGGTCGTAGCCGTCGATGCGCAGTAGCTCGTTGACGGTGCGGCGGCCGTCGCGCCGGGCGATGTGCATGACGAGCTGGATGGAATCCGCGATGGCGCTGCGGATCGCGGCGTATGGCAGCTCGACGCCGCTCTGTAGGACGCAGCTCGCGAGCCGGTTGAGCGCCTGCACGGCCGAGTTGGCGTGGATGGTCGAGAGCGTGCCGGAGTGGCCGGTGTTGAGCGCCTGCAAGAGGTCAAACGCCTCGCCGCCTCGAACCTCGCCGAGGATGATGCGGTCGGGGCGATGCCGCAGAGCGGCTCGGACGAGGGCCTGGCCTATAGCGCCGGCTCGCAGCACCAGCCCGGGACTTACTATCCCGGCGTCTTTGTCGCCTACTTCCAGTCCCAGAACCCGCGCTGCGCCCAGGCGGCCTCGCTGGTGATCGGCGAAATCGAGCGGATGCGCCAGGACAAGATCGCCCAGGCCGAGCTCGATATGGCCAAGAACTACATGATCGAGGTCTTCCCGCGCTACTTCGCCACGGCCGGGCAGGTGGCGGGAACCTTCGCCGGGGACGAGTATACGAACCGCGAGAAGGACTACTGGAAGAACTACCGCGACCGCGTGGCGGCGGTCTCAACCGACGAGGTGCTGCGCGTGGCGCGGAAGTACCTGAAGCCGGAAGAGCTGGTGATTCTGGGCGTGGGCGACGTCAAGGAGATGCTCGCCGGCAACCCCGACAAGCCCGAATACAGCTTCGAGAAGCTGGCCGGGGATCGCGGCGTCACCCACATTCCGCTGCCCGATCCGCTGACAATGGAGTACCCGGGAGCGTAAGGGCGGCCCCTCGGCCGCCCCTCATTAGCTTCCTACTGATAGCGCGTCGTGCGCATTTCCAGGTCCATCTGCGTGATGAACGATTGGTCAAGCCCCGGAATCGAGGCCTCTTTGAACGACCCCACGCCGAATCCCAGGTACCCGATCGGGGTCCCTTCCAACACGTCGCTCGCCGGCAACAGGGACAGCACCGAAGCCGGAACATCGAACGAACCGGCCGATGCCGACGCGTGGCAGAGGAACATGGCCCCGACCGGGTCCGTCAGCGCGTTGGTCACGGACAGACCCATCACCTGGATGAACTCGGCCTGCGGCGACGGCGAGTAGGTCACCCGCAGCGAGTTGCTCCGGTTGACGGTAGTGATTGACGCGATGTTGGTTGTGGGCCTCGTTGGCACATTGATCGACGCCGAACCGGGGCCGACGCCCGAGCCGCCGGAGATATTGAAGGTATACTCGCCCGGTCGCAGGAACGCCGTTCCGCTGCCGCCGAACTGCTCCTTGCCCGTCAACTCCTTGCTGAGCGACAAGCCCGGAATGTTCGGCAGACTGGAGGCGAACTGCTTGAAGTAAGAGCCCACGCCGTCACGGTCAAGCTGCTGCGTACCGTTCGGGCCGGCGACCGAGACGGTGCCGACGTCGATGCCGGCCACGGTCCCCAGGATCGGGTCCTCCTTGTCGCCTTCCTGGCCGAAGAACTGGAACACTTCGCAGGCGCCGACCGGCGTAAAGTTGGTCAGGCCCTCAAACCGGATGAGTTGGTCAGCGGTGAAGTTGTAGAAATCAGCCGCCGCGGAGTCGGTGTTCATCGAAACCTCCTGGCCGAAACCGGGAACCGAAGCCACCACGGCTACACGGTTCACCATCATAACGCCAATGTTGGCCGCACCGGTCTCTTGGGCCTTGGTCAACGTGCTCGTCGACAAACCGCCCGGATCGCTGCACGCGCCGCCATCGGCCGAGACCGACATGGTGGTGGAGTTCGAGGGCCGCCCGTTCACGGTCACCAGTACCGGCAGGTGACAGCCGGAGATCTCGGTCGGCACGCGGAAGCGCACGATATCCACGCCCGAGCAGCAGCCCGACCGACCCCTGTAGAGCACCTCCGCCGGCTGGCCGCCGACGGAGACCTGCACCGTGTAATCGAAATCGACACCCGGGGGCGGCTGGATGTCGTCGGCGTAAGGGGCCGCGCCAAGGCCGGTGCCCCACAGGTCGATGAGATCGCCAGGGCGATGGGGGGTCAACAGTGTGTTGACCGCATACGTGGTGGCGTCAGTCAGCACGGCGGGACCGCTGCCGGCACTGTTGAGGGTGAAGGCGCCAAAGCTGTGGGCGACCACCTCAATCGGAGCGGGAGCGGTGGCGGCGCCGTTGTAGCGTACGACGAGCGTTCCGGCGCCGACGGGCGTGTCCGACGGCAGGATAGCCGCCACGCGATCGTTGTTCAGAGTACGGACGATTACGGCGTCAATCGTCTGGCCGCTGACGGTGACCTGGATCGAAGAGCCGGCCAGCGTGGTCGGCAGCGGAAAGTCCGCGGCGAGGTTGATGCCGGCGGCGGCAATGCCCGTGCCAAAAATCTCGAACATCGAGCCCTGGGCGATCTTGCCGTTCGGCAGATTGGGGTTGGCAAAGCTGGCCACGTTGACCGGCGGCGCGGCGGTCTGCGCCGAGGCCGCGGGCGCCAATAGGAAAAAAGTCATCAAGGCCGCGCTGAGTGCGCGGTTCTTCGAAAAGAACTTGGACAAATTAGGGATACCTCCAAACAATACGCCCCGGCAATAAATGCGCCGGGGCCTCTGCCGATTGTACCCCGTTCTTTTCCCTCCCCATCGTGGCGCGCGGCTCCAGCCGAGCCGCGTCGCCGCGTATCGCCGACGTTCTTCCCCCGGGCTTCCGTCCACCCTTACAGCACTTCCACCGGGATCGACGCCTCCCCGTACAACGACCCGCCCTTCACCGTCGCCACCGGACGCAGCTTGCGGGTTCCGGTCCGCCGCCCGCCCAGCGAGTCAAGGCGGCCCAACAAAGTGTAAATGGCTGGGTCAAACGCTACCGCCTGGAGGGGCAAGCCGGTCTGGCCAAGGCCGAGCGAGCCGGACGCAAGCCGCTGTTGGATCCGAGCCAGCTCGAGCAGCTCGAAGCCATGCTGCTCGAAGGCCCCGAAGCTCACGGTTTCCCGACGCCGCTGTGGACCTGTCCGCGGGTGGCCCGGTTGATCCGCGACCACTTTGGCGTCGGCTACCACGAGGGCCACGTCTGGAAGCTGCTGCGGGCGCTCAACTGGAGCCCGCAGCGACCGGTCGGCAAGGCGCGCGAACGCAACGAGCAAGCGATTCGCGAATGGAAACACAAGACCTGGCCCGCCATAAAAAAAAGCCCAAAAACAAGGCCGTACGATCGTTTTCGTCGATGAAAGCGGACTGAGCCAGAAGCCGCATCGCTGCCGCACCTGGGCGCCGCGCGGCCAGACTCCGGTGCTGGAGTTCAACTTCAACTGGAAGAGGCTTTCGGCGGCGGCCGGCATCACCTTCCGCAATTTCTACTTTCGGCTCTACGACAAGGCCATGGGGAGCGAGGAGGTGATCGACTTCCTCAAGGCTCTGACGCGGCACATTCGCGGGCCGCTGCTGATCGTTTGGGACCGGCTGCCGGCGCACAGGAGCCGCTTGGTGCAAGAGTTCCTCGGCTACTCCGAAGGCCAAATTGAGACCGAGTATTTGCCCGGCTACGCGCCCGAGCTCAATCCGGTGGAATACATCTGGAGTTACTGGAAGCAGCATGAGCTGCCGAATGTTTGCCCCAAGGACTATTGGGAGCTCGATGCCCGCGCCCGCAAAGCCCTGCGCCGCATGCGTTGCAAGCCCACCCTCGTCACCGCCTTCTGGAAGCAGTCTTCTTTGCCTCTAGATTGACTGAATATTATGCGGGACTCAGTAACTACGAGCGACAGCGGCTGTTTTGCGCTTCACATGTCCAGGTTCGCGAATAACGTAGGCTGACCTTCAATCGCGCCAACGTTCCCGTACGTGCGTCGCTGCTGTCCTCGACGGCTGATTGCCGAGGCTCGTCGCCGCCGGTGATGCAACGACGTTCGTGTACGCCAATGGAGCGAACCCGGCGGTGCGACCCGGCTCGAGTCAGGCGAATCGTCCCCCTCCATTGGCTCAGCGTCCTTTCTATCCCCTCTTTCCTGGTCTCTCCGAATCGCAGGGTTCGGGCGGACCACTTTTGCTTTCGTTCTAGCTGACCGCGCCGGGCCGTCAAGGCCCGCGGCTGCGCCGCGCCTGCGGTAAAGGCCTGGACTGCCCGGCTTCTTCGGCCAGCTCTTCTCTTCGCGCAGTGGCCGCCAAACCACATCGCGAAAGGAGAGACGAAATGCAATATCGACAATCGAAAGCCCGCCGCAACGGCAACTCCTCGGAGGCTCCCCGCCCGGACGTCTACACCCGGGTCACCGAGCAGGTCATCGCGCATCTTGAGCGCGGCGTCCGTCCCTGGATCAAGCCGTGGCGCGCTGAGCACACCGACGGGCGCATCGTTCGCCCGCTGCGCTTCAACGGTCTGCCGTAATGACGAGGTTTCGATAATGCGGAGGTGGCGGCTCCGGTATGCGTGTCTA
>CAYOPA010000450.1:0-4474 GCA_964405625.1 uncultured Bryobacterales bacterium | reverse complement strand
AGGCGCTTGCGCTCGCGCATCACCTTGCGGCTGTTGGCGGAGTCGTTCCAGAAATCGGGGTCGGCTATGGTCTGCTCGGTTTCTTCGAGCCGGGCGCGTTGCGTGGAGGCGTCAAAGATACCCCCTGGCGCTTTGCACCCTCTCCTGGAGGGCGGAGAATTCCCTTTGTAACTCGTCGAGCGTCATGGAGGTTCGTTGCAATTTCATGGTCGCACGAAGGCCCGAGGACTGTCTTGAGGGGGCCGCGGCTGCGTGATTTTCGAATCGGCGCCCGCTTGGCGCGAATCCAACCTGTAGGCAGGATCCGATGATGCGAACTTTATGGCTGGTGGCGTTGTTTGCGGCGGCTGTGGGAGCTTCCCCGGATGACGAAGCTCGCGCGCGTCGCCTGGCCGAGGGCTTTGTGGCTCCTTGCTGTTGGCAGGAGGCGCTAAGCAGCCACCGCTCGCCCGCCGCCGACGAGGCGCGCGCCGAGCTTGCCGTTTTGGTCGAGCAGGGCAAGTCTGACGCGGAGATCCGGGAGGCTTTCAAGGCGCGCTACGGGTCGCGCATTTTGATCGTCCCCGAGGGGGGCGCCGCCGACCTGCTGTTCTGGGCCCCGGCGGCGTTCCTGGCGCTGGGGACGGTCGGCGCCGGGTTGTTCTTGCACAGGCTACGGCGTCGGACCCGCATGCAGCCGGCAGCCGACGGCCCGCTGGCGGAAATCGACCAGTCAGAGATCGATTGGTAGTCGGGGCAAAATTGGCAAGAAGGCTTGGCTGCTTAACCTGTAGTCGGTATCCCCATGCAGGCGCTTGGCGTCGCCAAAGCTTAAAGTCGACCAGAAGCGCCTCGACAAGGTGCGCTCATTGGGGTACGTGCAGTAGCCTGACCGCCCCGCGCGCTTAGCGATTGTAGATCCGCACCCGGAAATACGGCTTGTCCTTTTCGAGCGGGTCCATCGCGTAAGTCTCTTCCGTCTTGGCCGGATCGTAGCCGCGCCACAGCCAGGCCATCGCCTCGGGCAGCTCGGCGGCGCCCTGCTCGGTGTTGTGCTGCGAGTTACCGAAGCGGAAGTGAAAGTCGTACTCCTGCATCTTCAAGGAGTTGGCCATCTGGATGTTTTGCAGCGGCCAGGAGCCGTGCGCGTTCTCCAGGTCGTTGGAGCCGTCCGACAACCACACCCGGATGTTCTTGCGCGGCCGCTTGCGCAGCAGGAAGGGGTAGATGTTGCCGCCGTCCAAGAAACCCGCCGGGTCGTCGAATCCGAAGCGGTTCTCGGGGCTCTCCTGTCCCCAGCGCCACTGAATCGACGTGAACGTGCCGATGCGCGAGATCACCCGGCTGGCCTGCTCGGGCCGGAACCAGGCCTGGGTGAACGCGCAGATGCCTCCCGAGGACTGCCCGCACGTGCCCGTCGAGTAGCCGTCCCGACGCAGCTTGTACATCGTCTCGACCTTGGGGTAGATCTCGCCAAAAACCATCTTGTTGTAGTCGTCATTGACCGTGTCGTAGAGCAGGCTGCGCAGCGAGCGCTGCTGGGTCTCCGGCGTATAGGGGCCGCTGACGGGGTCCTCCACGATGGTCGGCGACAGCAGGATGTGCACCATTGGCGGAATCTTCTTCTGATGCACCAGGTTCTCGGTGACCACCGGCAGCCGGTCGCGCATGTCGCGTTGGATAAAGCGGTGGCCGTCATGCCAGATCATCACCGGCGCGGGCGAGCTCGGGTCGACGCCGGGCGAGGCGTAGACCCACCAGGAGATCTTGTAGCCCGGATAAACGTTGGACTCGTGGATCATCATGTCGCTGAGCTTGCCCTGGGGCACGCCCGGCTGCTCATAGGAATCCTCGTGCAGCGCCCCGTTGTCGAAGCGCTTATCGCCGAGCATCTTGCCGTCAATGCGGTAGAAGTGCGAGTGCGAATAGCCTGGCAACAGCTTGGCGGTGTGGAACCACAGGCCGTCGGAGGCCTTGCGCATCGCCTTGACCGGCTCATCGTTGATGTAGAGGTAAGGCTCGGCCCCCGACTCGATCGCCCACAGGAAGTCGCCGCGGTCGATGACGACCGCCGAGCCGTCCTTCAGGTTGGCCGCCGGCAGGGCCTTGCGGATCTCCGCCGCCAGACCGTCCGGGGTCGGCTGTTTCTTTGCCATTTCGATGAGAGCGTACGCCATGGGATGATGCCTCCGACCTGGAAGCATACCGCATACAATCAAACCGATGCCGGAGCTGCCGGATGTAACGGTCTACGTGGAAGCGCTCGAAAAGCGCGTGAAGGGCGAACCGTTGTTGGGCGTGCGGCTGGCGAGCCTGTTCTTGTTGCGTACGGTGGACCCGCCGCTCACCGAAGCGCACGGCAAGCGGGTGGAGGCCGTGCGCCGCGTGGGCAAGCGCATCGCCGTCGGCCTGGAGGGCGGGCTGTGGCTCGTTTTGCACCTGATGATCGCCGGGCGGCTGCACTGGAAGCCGCCAAAGGCCAAAATACCCGGCGGGCGGCTGGGGCTGGCGGCATTCGACTTTCCCAAGGGCACGCTGACGTTGACCGAGGCGGGCTCGAAGAAGCGGGCTTCGCTGCATTTGTTGCGCGGCGAGGAGGGGCTCCGGGAGCTCGACCCCGGCGGTCTGGAGATTCTCGACGCCGGCTTGAGCGACTTTCAAGCCAGGCTGACACTACGAAATCACACGCTGAAGCGGGCGCTGACCGACCCGCATCTGTTCAGCGGCGTCGGCAACGCCTACTCGGATGAGATCCTGCACGCCGCCGCACTCTCGCCTGTCGCCTTGACGCAAAAGCTCAGTGACGAGCAGATCGAGCGCCTGTTCCATGCCGCGCGAGAGACCTTAACGCTGTGGACGGACCGTCTGCGGGCCGAGACGGGCGACGGCTTTCCGGAGAAGGTGACCGCATTCCGTCCAGGCATGGCCGTCCACGGGCGCTATGGCGAGCCGTGCCCGCGCTGCGACGGACCGATTCAGCGCATCCGCTACGCCGACAACGAGACGAACTATTGCCCGGCCTGCCAGACCGGCGGCAAACTGCTCGCCGACCGCTCTTTGTCGAGACTGCTGAAGCGCGATTGGCCGAAAACGCTGGAAGAGCTCGAGCAACGCAAACGCACGTAGGGGGCGGCCGGAAGGCCGCCCAAAGCCGCACGATGTTCGAGCCTCAACTCGTATTGGGCGGGCTTCCGCCCGCCCCTACTTCTCCCCTCCTGATTCGCCGTCCAGCGTGAAGGCCAGGATTCTGTCATCGGAGACCGGGTTGTTGAAAAAGCCCCCGCCGGTGGCCGTAATGACGAGGTACTGCCTCCTGTCCGGCCCCAGGTAGGTGATCGGCGTCGCCTGCGCCGCGCCCCTCATTTTGTAGGTCCAAAGCTCTTCGCCGGTCTTGGCGTCGAAGGCCCGGAAGCGGGAGTCATCGGTGGCGCCGACGAACACCAGCCCGCCCGCGGTCACGATCGTCCCGCCGTTGCCCGGCCGACCCGTCTTTTGGAGCTCCGGCGGAAAGCGCTCGGTGATCCCCAACGGTACGCGCCAAGCGACTTCGGCGGTCTTCGCGTTCACCGCGATCAGCTCGCCCCACGGCGGCTCCTGGCAGGGCAGTTGCTGCGGGTCGCCTTCGATGTCGATGCTGAAGCGGCCGCCCGCGCCGGGCACGCTCGAGTACGGGCCTTCGGGGTCGACTCGGTTGCCGCGCCCATCGGCGCTGGCTCGGCCGGACGCGGGATCATGATCCCGCAGACCGGAGACCTGCCCCAGGTTGTTGACGTTCATGAAGATATAACCGAGATCCGGGCTGTACGACATCCCTCCCCAGTTCACGCCACCGTGGTTGCCTGGGAAGCGAATGCTCAGCCGGTTGTAGCCGGGCGGCATGTAAGGCCCGCCGAAACGCGCTCCGGCGAATTTTTCGAGGCACGCCTCTCGAAGCTCGGGCGTCACGCTCGCGATTTCGTCCTCGGTCACCGCCATGCGCGCCAGGGGCGGCGGTTTTATTGGGAACGGCTGCGTCGGCGACGCCCGTTCGAGCGGCACGTTGCTTTTTTCGACAGGCCTCTCCTCGACGCCGTAGAGCGGTTCGCCGGTCACTCGGTTCAAGATAAACAGCAAGGCGAACTTGCTCATCGTCGCCACCGCTGGGATCGTCTCGCCGTCCCGCTCGAGATCGAACAGCACCGGCGCGCTGGGCATGTCCCCATCCCAGATGTCGTGATGGATGGTCTGGAAGTGCCATAGGCGCTCGCCGGTGTTGGCATCGACAGCCACAATGCTGCTGCTGAACAGGTTGTCCCCCGGCCGATCGCCGCCGTACTGGTCAACCGACGGCGCGCTCAGCGGGATGTAGACGATCCCGCGCTCATCGTCGACCGAGAACAGCCCCCACACGTTGACGCCGGTGCGGTTGCGCCAACTGTCGCCGCCCCACGTCTCCAGAAACGGGTCGCCTTCGACCGGGATCGAGTGGAAGGTCCACGCCTTCTTGCCGGTATGC
>CAYOPA010000449.1:0-4474 GCA_964405625.1 uncultured Bryobacterales bacterium | reverse complement strand
AGTATGAGCATACGCCGAACGATTGTCCTGCGATGAAACCCTACGAGGAACGTCCATTGTCGGTCCAGTGTCGAACATAGAGCCCTGGTCCAGGCCGTCATTGTCCACAAACGGCTCATATTCGGACCGCAAACGGACTGACTTCCCCCACTGGCGGCCAACCGCCGCTGTACCTGGAGAGTTTTGGCGAAACAAGGGAACAGATCCACGGACGTCCCTCCGGAACGCGTGACCGTGCTCCATGCACAGCCAATGAGAGGGTTCTGCTATTCCTCCGTTTGGGGAACCGAAACGGGCGGCAGGCCTGGAAGGGTTCCCGTTCGGCCGCTAATTCCACCCGCTCGCGGTTTATCGTAGCCGCCCGGAGGAAATTCTTCACTTCGCTCGCTAACTCTTATTACTCTGCAGCAGAGGCTGCGGACAGGCCCAACGATGCTGGAAACAATTCACCTCACCAAGAGATACAACGAATCGAAGGCACTCGACGATCTCAACCTGAAGATCAACCCCGGCGAGATCTTCTGTCTTCTGGGAGCGAACGGCGCCGGGAAGACGACGACCATCAACCTGCTGCTCAATTTCATTCTGCCTACCTCTGGAACGGCCATCATCAACGGCCTTGATGTGATCGAGCAACCGATCGAGACCAAGAAGTACCTCGCGTACATTCCTGAGCAGGTCATGCTGTACAAGAACCTGTCCGGGCTGGAGAACCTGGAGTACTTCACCGCGCTTTCCGGTGCGAAGTACCCGCGCACGGACTTGTCGCACTTTCTGTCCGAAGCGGGCCTGCCCTCGGAAGCCGCCGGGAAGCGTGTTGGCGTCTACTCGAAAGGCATGCGGCAGAAAGTCGGGATTGCCATTGCGATAGCCAAAAAGGCGAAAGTCCTCCTCCTGGATGAGCCCACATCAGGACTGGATCCCAAGGCCGCAAACGAGTTCTCGGCGCTCCTGAAGAAGATGCGCGACTCAGGCTCCGCCATCCTCATGGCAACGCACGATCTCTTCCATGCCAAAGAGACCGGTACGCGGGTTGGCATCATGAAACACGGTCGTATGGTCGCCGAGATGCTCACTGAGGAGCTAGGGCACGCTGACCTGGAGAGGATCTACTTGGAGCACATGCACGAATAGACAGCATAGTCTAGCGCTTTGTCTCATATAATGGGCATTCCGGGTATGTAGTGGGAGCGCCCCCCTTCCCCTCGGGGCTGACGTTTCAGAACGGTCCTCGCCGTCAAGGGTTCGCGATGCCGCGCGGAGGCGCGCCCTTGACGGCTCCGGGCCGTTCTGGAAGAAGTCTCTGTGGATGAGGGGAAGGGGGGCTGCGGCAGGTGGCCAGCAGGACGGTGAGTCCGTGCGGGATCATAGCTGGCGTGAACGACCGCGAACTCTACGCCAGGATTCTGGGAATCGAAGCTCCGTGGAAAGTGCAGCGGGTGGAACTCGCGGTGGAGCGGGGGCAGATCCACATTTATCTCGCACATGACGATCGGATGCGTTGGCCGTGTCAGGTTTGCGGAAAGGAGGCAAGCCTCTACGATCACCAACCAGAGCGGCAATGGCGGCATCTGGACACCTGCCAGTATGAGACGATCCTGCATGCCTCGCCGCCGCGCAGCGATTGTGAAGAGCACGGTCCGCGGGTGGTGCGGTTGCCGTGGGCCGAACCGGAGAGCCGGTTCACGACGCTGATGGAGGCGGTGGTGATTCATTGGCTGGAAGCGGCGAGTCAGAAGGCGGTGGCCCAACTGATCGGCGACAATTAGGACTCCCGGCCAACGACAATTAGAATTCCCTATCGGCGACAGCCATCAACGACCATCGAAGATCGCGCCTGCGGGCGCACCGGAGATGGTCACCGACGCACAAGTCAGGAGGTTGAAGAGGTTGTCGAAAACCGAGAAGACACAAGAGTTGGCGGCCGCCAAGGCCGGCATGGACACGAAGACGGCGAGGAAGTACCTCAGCCAAACCCAGTTGCCGAGTGAGCGCAGACCGGAGCGGATCTGGCGCACTCGGCCGGATCCTTTCGAAGGGGTGTGGAAAGAGATCCGGGAGCAGGTCGACGCCAATCCGGGGCTGGAAGCCAAGACGGTTTTCCAGGCGCTCCAACGCAAGTACCCCGGTCAGTTCGCCGATGGGCAATTGCGGACACTGCAGCGGCGGCTGAAGCGGTGGCGCGCCACGGAAGGTCCGGGACGCGAAGTGTTCTTCGCGCAGAAGCATGAGCCGGGACGGCTGGGCCAATCCGACTTCACCCACATGAACGAGCTGGCGATCAGGATCGGCGGCCAGAGTTTTCCGCACATGCTGTTCCACTTCGTGCTGACGTACTCCAACTGGGAGGCGGCGACGATCTGCTACTCGGAGAGCTTCGAGAGCTTGAGCGAAGGGCTGCAGAACGCGGTGTGGGAACTGGGTGGTGTGCCCGCCGGGCACCGCACCGACCGGCTCTCAACGGCGGTGAACAACATGAGCGACCAGCAGGAGTTCACCAGCCGCTACGAAGCGCTGCTGCGGCATTACCGGATGGAGGGGCAGAAGATCCAAGCCGGCAAAGGGAATGAGAACGGCGACATCGAGCAGCGGCATCATCGTTTGAAGCGGGCGCTCGATCAGGCGCTGATGATGCGGGGAAGCCGCGACTTCGCCACGCTGGCCGACTACCAGCAGTTCCTGCGGCTGTTACTGGCGCAACTGAACGCGGGACGCCGGGAACGCCTGAAAGTGGAGATGCAGTACTTGAAAGCGCTGCCGGCGGGGCGGCTGGAGACCACCAAGCGAGTGAAGGTGAAGGTTGACTCCGGCAGCGTGATCTACGTAGACCGGAACGTCTACTCGGTGCACAGCCGTCTGATCGGCGAGCAGGTGGAAGCGCGGCTGAGCGCGGAAACGGTGGAGGTATGGTACGCCGGCCAGAAGGTGGAGCAGTTGCCGCGGTTGCGCGGACGGGGCAAGCATCGGGTGGACTACCGGCACATCATCGACTGGCTGGTGCGCAAGCCGGGCGCCCTGGAGAGCTATCGGTATCGCGACGAGCTGTTCCCCACCAGCCGGTTCCGCATGGCGTGGGACGCGCTGCGGGAGTTGGTTCCGCAGCGTGCCAACAAGCGTTACCTGGAGATCCTGCAACTGGCGGCGCAGGAAGGCGAAGCCCGTGTGGAGGCCGCCTTGCGCGCGGTGTTGGAAGAGGGGGAAATCGGCGCAGGCAAGCTGACTGCGGATGCCATCGGCACAGTACTGGAGGAGCAAACGCAGGCGCCGCCAGTGACCGACGTCACTATCGCTGAGGTGTCGTTGGCCAGCTTCGACGAACTGCTTGGCGGCCACACCGCGGGGGTGACGCAATGAGCGAGCCCCGCGATAAGAAAGAAGATCTCGTTGAGTACCTGCGGGAGTTGCAGTTGCCCGCGATCCGCCGCTGCTTTGAGGAGAAGGCGCGGCAAGCCGAACGGGAAACGCTGGGATACGAACACTACTTGCTGGAGTTGGCCGAGCGGGAGTGCCAGGAACGGCGAGCCAATCGCATCACGCGTTTACTGCAGGCCTCGAAGCTGCCGTTGGAAAAGACCATCGAAAACTTCGACATGAAGCGATTGCCGGTGAAGGCAGCTCGCCAGGTCAAGGCGCTGCTGGATGGCGCCTTCCTGGACCGGCGTGAGAACGTGCTCGCCTTCGGCAATCCAGGCAGTGGCAAGACGCACTTGCTGTCGGCGTTGGGACAGGAACTGATCCGCCAGGGGCGACGAGTCGCCTTCGGCACTTGCGTCCGGCTGGTGCAGGATCTGCTGCGCGCCAAGAAAGATCTCCGGCTCAGCCGGGCCATCAAGAAGCTGGCCTATTACGAAGCGCTGGTGATCGACGATATCGGCTACGTGCAGCAGAGCCGGGAAGAGATGGAGGTCCTGTTCACGCTGCTGGCGGAGCGCTACGAACGCGGCAGCGTCCTGATCACCTCCAACTTGCCGTTCTCGAAATGGGAGGTGATCTTCAAGGACCCGATGACCACCGCGTCGGCCATCGACCGGCTCGTTCACCACAGCGTGATTCTCGAGCTGAACATCGGCAGTTATCGCATCGAACAAGCCAAGAAGAAAAAGGCGGAGGGCGACCAATGAGGAAAAGATCCTTTCTTGAACTGGAGGCTCTGCCTCCAGACCTCCGGGATTTACCGCGATCCTGCCATCCCAGGCGGCTCGCTGCAACCGCCGGGGCGGGTTGGCCCCGCCCCGAAACTGGTCTGGCCCCGGAGTCAGCGCTCAGGTTGCATCCCTGCAGAGCCTTATCCTCTGCCCCGGTCAGCACCAGTGTAGGAGGAGATCGCAGCTATGCAAAGACTGTAGTTGTCGCCGGTAGGGAAGAACAGTTGTCGCTGACGGGAAAAAGTAGTTGACGTCGGACATTCCTTGAACCGCGTCACCGCTTTCGGCGCGATCCGCCGCTTCGGTTCACGATCCCGGGTAAAGCTGAA
>CAYOPA010000448.1:0-4488 GCA_964405625.1 uncultured Bryobacterales bacterium | reverse complement strand
GTCCACGAAGGCCGACTCCATCTTGCCGTGGATGCGCGGGTCGGTGGAATAGCCCTTGGGGTTCGGACCCTGCCAGCCGTCGTGGTGGATGGTGGCGTGCAGCGGTTGGGCGCCGTCGCCGGCGTAGTGGCCGAGCCGCCCGGCGTAGTTGACGATGTCGAGCTCCAGGAACTTCTTCCTTTGCGGATCGTCGGCGGCTCGCCACAGGCGCATGCCGGTCTTGATCTTTTCGTAAGTTTCGACCGCCGCGTAGGCCATCGTGCCGGTCCAGCGGACGTTCATCAGTTGGGCGGATTCCGGGTCGTCCTTCTTGATGCGCTCGCGCTCCTTGTACAGCGCGATCACAAACTCGTAGCGGGAGCGCGGGATCTCCTCGATCGACTCCATAAAGCCGAACTGCTCGCGGAACCAACCGTGGTTGGGGTCTTCGAGCATTTTCAGGAACGGTTCGCCCGCGCCGCGCCAGGTATCGGGGATGATCGAGCGGAAGGCGATGTAGTCGACGTGCTCGCGCAGGAAGGCGGGTGAGTCAGCGGGGAGGGTTTCCACGGCCACGCGGTTGATGACCGAGTGCCCGCGAACGCCCCAGCCGAAGGCGGGCGCCGCGAGGGCGCCCGCCAGAATGCATGCAATCCAACGGTTCAACATGGCTTGCTTGGTTTGCCTTTAGAACTTGAAGCGCGCGCCGAACTGGAAGACGCGGGCGGCGCGGGTGTTGGTGATCCGGCCGAAGTCCGCCGCCGTGCCCAGCCGCACCACCGCGCCGTTGCAGCCCGAGGTGGGGTTGCAGTTCGGGTTGAAGCGGTTGGTCAGGTTTTCCGATTCCGCGATCAGCTCCAGCTCGTAGCGCTCGGTGAGGCGCACGCGCCGGGTGACGCGGGCGTCCCATTGGAAATAGCTGGGGCCGATCTCGGCGTTGCGTCCGACGAACAGCGGCCGATCGTTGAGCACCAGGTCGCCATTCAGGTCGCTGCCGGCGCTGATGTCGATGGGGTAGCCGCTGTTGGCAAAGAAGATGCTGGCGATCTCCGTGCCGTTGAACCACTTCATGGCCGAGGCCTGGAACGTCGGCGCCAGCAGCCCTTGCAGCACGAAGCTATGGCCGAGATTGGCAGCCATCGGACCGTAGTCGCGAGCCCGGCTGGTCGGATCCGTCGGAGCGCCGCCGCCCTGCTCGCTGTCGCCCAGCGCCTTGCTCCAGCTATAGGTGCCGCTAAGCTGGAGACCCTTGGCGAAGCGCTGCCGCAGGGTCACGTCCAGGGCGTTGTAGTTGGTGTTGCCGCCGTTCTGGATCAGGTTGATGATGCGGAAATCCGGATTCGGACGGCCGGTCGTGCCGGAGAAGCGCGGCCGTCCGTCAGCCAAGGTCCCGATCGGCGCCGGCAGGTTGGCGTCGAGCGAGTAAAGGCCTTGCCGCGTGGACATCCACTGGTATTGCAGGTTCAGCGACATCGACCGCGTCATCGCCCGCTCGATCTGCATGGTGGCCTGATGGGCGTACATCGTCTTCAGATCCGGCGCGAAGGCGTTCACGTTCGGCGCCGTGCTGGCGAAGTTGGCGTCATTGGCGCTGAGGATGTTCGGAAACACCGGCGCATTGGGATCGTTCCCCGGGATCGCGAAGCTGCGGATGCGGCTGCCGTTGAAAATCGAGCCGTCCAGGATCAAACCAAGGTTCGGTGTGTCGTAGTAGATGCCGTAACCGCCGCGGATGACGGTCTTGTTGTCGGAAAACGGCGACAGCGAGAAGCCGAAGCGCGGCGCGAAGTTGTTCGTGTCGCGGTTGACCGTGCGCGAAAGCTCCAGCGGCGCGGTCGGGTCGAGATCGGGGAAGTCGATCAGCTCGTAGCGCAGGCCGACGTTCAGCGTCAGGTTCGGGCTGACCCGGTACTCGTCCTGCACGAAGAAATTCCAAAAGTTGAAGCGCTTTTCCAAGGTCGGATCGCCGATAGCCTGCTGCAGTTGGGTGTAGCTGAACGGGCGGCCCGTGGCGGGATCAAGCTCGCCGTTGACCGTCCCCAGGTACTGATTCAGAGGCGTCACAGCCCCGCGCCCGCCCGCCGCCGGCAGCCCGCCGAAGACGAACTGCCGTTGTAGCGCCCGGGTCTGGTTGAAGCCTGTGGTCTGGAAATCCAGCCCGGCCTTCATGGTGTGACGGCCGGTCGTGAAAGTGACGTTCTCGACGAACTGGGTGCTCATCTCAACGCTGGTGTTGTTGTTGCCCAGGTTGTTGCCGATGTTGGCCACGCCGGTGATGTTGATGAAGGCGTCGGTCGGCGACGGGTTGCCCTGCTGCTCACGCAGCTCCTGGCGGCGGTTGATGCCGAATCGCACTTCGTTTAACAGCCGCGGCGAGAAGATGGTCGTGAGCTGCGCGGCGCCGCCGTTCATGCGGTCGGTGAAGATCAGGCTCCGGGTGGAGATCGTCAAGCCGCCGCCGCCGTTGAAAGGCGCGTCGTTGGTGAAGCGGCTGTAGCGAAAGAAGCCCCGGTTCTTGGGGTTCAGCTCAAAATTGACCTTAACCAGCGCGGTGTGGAACTCCTCGCCGAACGGCGCCGGCGCAACCTCGGAGGCGGGCAGGTTGAGCGCCTGCACGTTGGCCGGCGAGATCGTCACGGGCCGCGGGATCACCAGCGGGTTGTACTCGTACTGCCCGAAGAAAAAGAGCTTGTCCTTCTTGATCGGGCCTCCAATCGTGCCGGTCAAGTTCTTCCATTCCTGCTCGGGCTTGGTCGCGGCCAGCGGGGGCCGGGCGTTGGTCCCTTCCGGGCGGTACAGAAACAGCGCTTGGCCGTGATAGTCGTTCGTGCCGGACTTGGTGATGATGTTGATCATGCCGCCGGCGGCGCGGCCGAACTCGGCGGAGTAGGTTCCGCCCAGCACCTGCACTTCTTCCACGGCTTCCGGGGTGTAGATTACGAGCCGGATCTGGCGGCCGAAGCGGCGTTGCGTGTTGTCCATGCCGTCGGCGCTCCAATTGGTGCGCTGCAAGCCGGCGAAGCTGAACTGAGTGGTGCCGAAGCCGCTCGACGGGACGCCCTTTACGCCGGGACCTAGCAGGTTCAGGTTGAACAGGTTGCGCGAAACGATCGGCAGGGCGCGGACGGCGCGCTCGCCGATGACCTCTTCCATGGCGGGCTGGCGCGAAACGTCCACCACGCTGGCGTCGGCGGTGACGGTGATGGTCTCGACCTGCTCGCCGATCTCCAGCCCGGCGTCGGCGCGGACTTTTCGGCCCACGTTCAAGGTGATGCCCTCCTGGCGAAACTCCTTGAAGCCGGATTGGACGACGGTGAGGTTGTAGGTCCCGATGGGCAGCAGCGGGAAGCGGTAGTAGCCATTGTCGGCGGAGGTCGTCCGCGTACGGGTTCCGGTGCCGACGTTCTCGGCCGTCACTTCGGCGCCGGCGACCGAGGCGCCGCTGGCGTCGGTGACGTAGCCCTCCAACGAGGCGTCAGTGGCGTTGGATTGAGCAGCGAGCGGCGCAGCCACGAAGGCGCCGAATAGCGTTATCAACACAAAGGTGCGAATCATCCTTCGACGCTATCGAAGGCTGGCTTCAATCCTGTTTCAGGCTTTATCGATCAGTGAAACCGTTAAAACCAAAAGAGTTAATGCGCGGAAAAGTGACGATTCGATCACTGCGAAGTTGGACAGGCTGGCCCGCGCTACTCGGACGCATCCGCCGTCGCTCGGCCGCGCGCGCCGCTTTCCCATTGCTCCAGCAAGCCCAGGAAGCGCATCTGCTCGTCAAGCTGCGTGCGCCGCAGCAGGCGCGTCACCTCGTCGCGGTCGAGCCTTTTGCCGAAGCGCTCGTCGAGGTTCGCGATGCCGAGCGTCGCAACCGCGGCCGTGCGGGTGCGACGGCGCAGCGCTTCGGGATCGACGCGGTTGTAGGTGTCAGCGGCTGAGTGATAGGGCCGCACATAGTCCGAAGTGTCCTGCATGGCCACCAGCGCCGGGACGCCTTCGATGAGGAAATCGAAGTGATCGCTGCCAAAGAAGGCTTCCGTGGTATGACGCTGCGGCGCCTGCCGGCCCAGCGGCTCCAGGGCGCGCCGCAAAGGCTCTTCGAGCTCGCCGCGGCCGTTGAGCGCATAGCCCTCGATCTCGCCCAGCCCCATATCGTGAACGAGGACGGCCACGAAACGGTCGAGCTCGGCGCGGTGGCGCCGAACGTAGGCCCAGGAGCCGAGCAAGCCGACCTCTTCGCCGCTGAACAGGACAAAGCGGATCGTGCGGCGCGGCCGCACGGCGGCGCGCAGGATGGCGCGGGCGACCTCCAGCGCCAAAGTCACGTTGACGCCGTTGTCCAGACAGCCGGTTCCCATGTCCCAGGAGTCGAAGTGAGCGCCGAGAAGCACGATCTTCTCGGGTTTATCCGAGCCGCGGATCTCGGCGACGACGTTGTGGTCCTCGACGTTGGTCTCGATCTGGTTGGGCAGCGACAGGCGGGCGCGCACGGTATGGTCGGCTTCCAGGAGCCGT